>CAZYTN010000032.1:0-14912 GCA_964650115.1 uncultured Sulfuritalea sp. | reverse complement strand
GGCCGAGGACGAACAGGAGATCGGAGAGGCGATTCAGGTATTGCCGTCCGGCGTCCGATACCGGTTCTTCCGCTGCAAGTGCCACGGTCATCCGCTCGGCGCGGCGGCAGATGGTGCGCGCGAGGTGGGTCAGAGCGGCAGCGCGCGCGGCGCTGGGCCGCCCCGAGCCGCGCAATCCACCACTCGGAGCCGACGCAGTCGGCGAACCGCAGTCACCCCCTTCGGGAAGGGGGCCGGGGGGAAGGGGAATTCCGGCGCCGGGCAGGATGAATTCCTTGAGCGGTCCCAGGTCGGCGTTGTAATGGTCGATGGCGGCTTCCAGTCGCGCCGGCTGCGTCGCTTTCAGCAAGGCCGAACCGGGGATGCACAGCTCACCGCCGAGATCGAACAGATCGTGCTGGATGCCGGTGAAAAGCTCGCGGACATCGGCGGGCAGGTCCTCGCAGAGGATCACGCCTATCAGTGAATTCAGCTCGTCGACGTCGCCCATCGCGGCGACGCGTGCCGAGTTCTTGGCGGTGCGCGAGCCGTCGCCGAGGCCGGTAGTGCCGGCGTCGCCGGTGCGGGTGTAGATTTTCGAGAGGCGGTGTCCCATGGCGGGCTTCCTGTGCTTGGATGTGCCCGGATTATGACCCAGACCGGCCGCCGGTCGGCGCCGGGCTGCGCTGGTCTGTAATGGATGGCCGCGGTCCGGTCGCTCGATGCGCTATCCTGAACATTCGGCCGGAGCTTCCCGCCAGCCTTCGGCAAAGCCCCGAAGACGGCAAGCGACGAAGCGGAACCAAGGATATTTTGCGAGGACGGCAGTGATGGGCAGCGAGACAGGCGCCGCATTGGCGGCTTCGGCGTGGAATCCGGGTGTGGCTGCGGGCATACCCGGGGAATTCAGGGAGCGGGAAACGATCTTCCGGCCGGAGTGCGTGTTCGGCAGCGTCAGCGAAATCGATGAACTTGCCGCGCTGACCGGGTTGCCGCATGAGGAACTGACGGTATTCCGGCCGCAGCGGCTGGCGCTGCATGAAATCATCATCCGCGTCACGGCGGACATCGCCGTCGCCGAAGGCGACGAGGAAGAGGATTTCGGGCGCAACTTCCGCCGCATCGCCGCAAAGATCGGCGACGACTATGTGTTGCCGCACATGGATGCGATCGAAGCGGCCTACGCCGAACTTGGCCAGCGCAGCGAGACCCTGGTGCGCCAACTCCTGACTGAAACGCTGTTCGCCGCGTCGCCGCCGGTGGCGCAGCCCGGCTGGTTCAGCGGCTGGCGCGCGCAAAAGCGCACCGGCACCAGCCCGGAGTCGGCCGCGGAGCGCGACTACCGGATCATTGCGGGCTACAAGACCATGGGCCTGGCTGCCCAGGACCCGATGCTTCGAGCCGTATGCAAGAGCCTCTACCGTGTGCTCGGAGCGATAGCCGGCAAGCGCGGCCGCCTGGGTGCGGATCAGGACCTGCTGGCGAAACTGGTCAGCCGCCATGTCCGCAACAGTCACGGCAGCCAGCTGATCGGCGAACTGATCGCGCCCTTCGTCGCTGCGGCGATAGAGCGCGAAGGCTACGCCCGCGTTGCCACGCGCGCGGCACCGGTGCTGATCAGCCTGAAGGGCGCTTCGGCGGCCGGCAAGAGCTCGCTGCGTCCGATGCTGAAGCAGATGCTGCGCGAGCAGGGCATCGCCGCCGATGGCTATGCCACGATCAGCCCGGATGTCTGGCGGCGCCAGCTGCTCGACTACGAGTCGCTGGGGCCGGCGCGCAAATATGCCGGCCACCTGACCAGCCGCGAGCTGATGGTGATCGACGGCAAGCTCGATCGCTACATCCGCGACAAGGCCAACCGCGCGGGGGCCATCCCGCACCTGCTGGTGGATCGCTTCCGCTTCGACAGCTTCACCGCGGAGAAGGTGGGGCGGGTGCTGCACGACACCTACGCCCGCTACGTGGACACCATGTACATGTATTTCATCATCACGCCGCCCGAGGAGACCGTCGAACGCGGCTGGCGGCGGGCCCTGGAGCGCGGTCGTTACAAGGCCGTGGAGGACTTCCTGGCCCACGGCGTGGAAGCCTGCCGCGGCATGCCGAAGATCCTCTTCAAGTGGCTGTCCAGCCCGCGCCCGGACTATCGTTACGTCTTTCTCGACAACCGTGTGCCCAAGGGTACTTTCCCGCAGACCATTGCCAGCGGCGACCGTAGCGGGATGATCATCTACGACCCGGTGGCCTTGATCGACATAGAGCGCTACCAGAAGATCAATATCAACGCCGGCTCGCCACAGGAGGTATATCCGCCGGCGGCGGAAATGGCGGTCGCCGCGAATTGCGGCTTTCTCAGGGAGTGCGTGCGGCGCATAGCGAATGTCGACTTCGTCGATCGCGACAGCGGTATTGCCTATCTGCGGGCGCAGCAGGGGAGGTTCGAGGTGCTGGACGTGGCGTTGCTGGCAAAGGCGAGGCGCGAGCCGGAAGTAGCCGCCGCGCTGGACGAAATCGCACCCGCGATCCGGACCGGGACTTCGTCCGCCGGCGCCTGAGCGGCGTCAGGCCTGGTTCGCCACGGCCTTGTCGATGTTCGCCGCCTCGGCACCGGACTGCACCACCAGCACGGCGCAGGCCAGCCCGCCGACGATCTGCTCCGGCACGCCGCCACCCATGCCCAGGTGGTGGCCGACTACCACCAGGTCTGCGCCGAGTTCGAGCGCGGCGGCGGCGATCACTTTCTCCGGCGTGCCTTCCGCCAACTGCGTGGTGCAATCTATGCCATCGACGTGCAGGCGGCCGGCGATCAGCGCCAGTTCTTCTTCAGCCTTTTCCCGGTTTCGGCCGGCGGCGATGGCGGTGATCAGGGTGAGCGGCGCGTGCGTCGTCCTGGCGAGTTGCGCCGCGACGTCGGCCACGTGGTCGCTCTCCGCCGAGCCGTCGCAGGCGACGAGGATGCGTTGCGACCACATCTTCGCCTGCCAGCCGGCGATCAGCACGTGGCAGTGGGCGCGGGCGATGATCTGCGTCGCGATGTCGCCGAGCAGGCGCTCCTTGAGGTCGCCGCGTGGCGGGCGGCGGCCGACGATCAGGATGTTGCAGTCCGCGGCTTTCGCGGCCGCCACGATTTCCAGAACCGCCTGCCTGCCGTGGCGGATGATTTCCTCGGTATCGACGCCGGCCACCAAGGCGGCACGCGCGGCGACGGAGAGTCGGGCATGGGCCATTTCCTCGTCTTCTGCGGTCGGGACCGAAGTCATGATGTCGAGCGTGACGCCGAAGCTCCTCGCCAGGGCGATGGCGATTTCCTGCGGCGCCTGGCTGAATTCGCTGCCGTCGGTGGCCAGCAGCAGGCGCTGGCGACGGAAGCCGTCGGGCAGCAGCTTGCCGGTACAGGGCTTGAAGATGCGTGTCTTGCAGGTTCGACAGATATCGGGGTCGAGCGTCCAGTAGAGTGCCGCCGTGACGTCGGTCATCACCGGGAAGAAGGCGCCTTCGCCGATGTCGCGGGTATAACCGCCCTGGCGCAGGAAGTCGTGGTTCGGCTTGTTGAGCCGGTAGAAATAGAGGCCGCCGCCGAGCCGGCGCCGGCGCCGCGCTTCCTGCGCCAGCACTTCGGCGCCGGCGATGTCGATGGTGTTCAGGCTGTTGGCCGCGATCAGCACCGATTTCTGCTGCGGGTTATCTTCGTCGATCTGTTGCAGGGCCTGCTGCACGAAGCTGGAAGCGCCGAAATACACCGAGCCGTTGATACGCACGATGCGCAGTTGCGGGCATTCCGGCCGTCCCTTGGCGCGCACGAAATGGTAGGCGCCTTCCTCCGGCGCCGGCACCAACGGCACGATCTCCGGCTTCGAGGAGCGGTAGAGATACATCACCAGCGACAGGAAGACGCCGATGAAAATGCCGGCCTCGAGATTGAACAGGGTGCCGACCAGGGTCGCGGCGAGGATCACCGACTCGGCCTTGCTGGTATGCCAGATATGGCCGATGTGATGGAAGTCGATCAGGCCCCAGGCGACCAGGAACAGGATGCCGCCCATTGCCGCATTGGGCAAATAGGCGGCGAGCGGCGCCACCAGCAGCAGCACCAGGATCAGGAAAATCGTGGCGAAGACCGAGGCCAGCGGCGTGCGCGCGCCGGCCTCGTAATTCACGCCGCTGCGGTTGAAGGAACCGCTCGATGCGTAGGCCGAGAAAAAGGCCCCGACAATATTCGACAGGCCCTGGCCGATGAATTCCTGGTTGGCGTCGATGCGCTGCTCCGAGCGCACCGCGATGGCGCGCGAGATGGACACCGCCTCGGTCAGCGCCAGCATGGTGATGACCAGTGCCGGGCCGAGGGTATGGCGCAGCGTATTCAGCGAAAAATCCGGCAGCGACAGCGGCGGCAGGGTCGCCGGCAGGGCGCCGACCGTGACGATGCCGCTCGCCTCCTGGCCCTGCCAGAGAATGATGATCTCGGCCACCACGCTGCCGACGATCATCGCCGCGATCATGTAGGGAATCTTCTTCAGGTAGCGGCGGGCGAGGATGCCGGTGGCCAGCGTGATGGCGCCAACGCCGGCGACCCAGGGATGGATCTGGCCGGCCTGCACCACCAGTTGGCGGATGATTTCGTAGAAGGGCGTGCCGCGCGGGATGTCGATGCCGAAGAAGTTGCGCACCTGGCTCGCCGCGATCAGGATTGCCGCGCCGGCGGTAAAGCCGATCACCACGGTATGCGAAATGAAATTCACCAAGGCACCCATGCGCGCCAGGCCCAGCACCAGCTGGAACACGCCGACGAGGAAGGTCAGCGTCAGCACCAGGTTGATGTACTGCGCCGAGCCGGGTTCGGCCTGGTGGGAGAGGGCAGCGAAGACGGCAATGGAGATGGCAGTGGTCGGCCCCGACACCAGGTGCCAGCTGGAGCCGAACAGGGCGCCGATCACGGCCGGCATCATCGCCGCATACAGGCCGTATTGCGGCGGCAACCCGGCGATGGTGGCGAAGGCAACCCCCTGGGGCAGCACGATCAGGGCGCCGCTGAAGCCGGCCAGCAGGTCGTCCTTCAGGCTGCGGCGGTTGATCAGCGGCCACCAGAGCAGGAAGGGCAGAAGATTCCTCACGGTGCGAATCGAGAGCTTCATGGACGTTCGCCTCCGCCCGGCCCCGGGGGCCGGGCCGGCGCGAACGCCGCAGGCTTCAGTGCGCGTTCTGCTCCTTCATGGCCCTGCGCATCGATCCCGCGCAGCGGGATACAGCGATGGCGGGCGCTCTGCCGGGGTTCGGCTGCGGCTGCGAGGCGAGACGGGAATACCGCTGCGCTTCGAGCAGGTGCGCCTTGCGCCGCACCGAAAGAAGCTCGCCGGCTTCGGACGCGGCCACCTCGGCGAGGTAGCGAAGAAAAGCCTTCAGCAGTGACTTCATGGCAGCAAACCTTGTGGACGGGATGTACGTCTGCTACGCACATGCCATGCCACCCCCAGATTTCCATGCAAGTCATTGAAAGTATGTTGATTGTTTCGGTGGCACCGACGCGGGACGCGTCCGTGGCCATTGCGAAATGCAACGGCTGCCGGCGACGGCGCCGTCCCGCCGGCGCCGACTTCTTATCGAATCAGCACCGGCATGCCCAGGAGCGGCCAGAGGGCGATCAGCGCGAGGCCGAGGACCACCAGCAGGATCGCGCTCATCGCCAGGCCGTGCCAGAAGAATTCGCCCGGCGTGAACTGCTTCGACTCGTAGGCGATGGCATTCGGCGCGGCGCCGATCAAGAGCACGAAGGGCATGCCGGCGGTGACCAGCGAGGCGTAGAAGATCACGTCGGGCGCCACGCCGAGGTACCTGGCGATCACCAGCGACACCGGCAGCGCGATGGCGATCGCCGCGACGTTCATGATGAAGTTGGTCATCGCCAGCACGAAGGCGGCGATGCCCATAACGAACACCCACCAGTGCGCATCCTTGAGGGCGCCCAGCCACGACACCGCCATCCACTCCGCGGCGCCGGTTTGCCACAGGCAGAAGCCTATGCTCATGGCACCGGAAAACAGCAGAATGATGTTCCAGGGCAGTTCTTCGAGATCCTGCACCTTGAGCACGCCGAAGACGAAGAACAACAGGGTGGAGGTGAGCATCAGTGCCGCGCGGTCGATGCTCTTCAGCGCCGGGACCGCCGACTGCATGGCCATCAGAAGCACGACGAGGGCGACACAGGCGATGACGAATTTTTCCTTGCCGTTCATCGGGCCGAGCCCGTCGGACAGGCGCGCCACTTTTTGCCGCAGGCCCGGAATGGTGGCCTTCGAGGGTTGGAAGACGACGGACAGGTAGAGCCAGATCAGGAACACCATGCCCCAGCCGATCAGGCCGAGGAACAGGGGCAGATCGAAGAAGCCGACGTCGCGCCCGGTGAATTCCTTGAACATGCTGGCCGCCGCCGGAGCACGCGCCGAGCCGAGGAAGGTGACGACGCTGCCGGCGCCCGCGGCCCAGGCCATGCCGATGAACAGCCCCTTGCCGAAGCGCGACGGTCCCTCGCCTTCCTTGTAGAGGGCGAGGATGGCGAGCAGGATGGGGAACATCGTGGCCGCCACCGCCGTGTGGGCCATCAGGTGGGCCAAGCCGGCGGTTACCACGAGGCAGCCGAGCAGGATGCTGCGCGTGTTCTCGCCGACGACGGCGAGCATCTTGTAGGCCAGGCGCTTGGTCAGCCCGGTCTTGGTGAAGGCCATGCCGATGATCATGGAGCCGAAGATGAACATCACCGAGGGGTCCATGAAGTCGCGGAAAGCCTCCTTGGCGGGACGGATCAGGAACAGCGCCTGAAACACGCCGATGGCGATGGCCGTGACACCGATCGGGATCACCTCGAACACCCACCAGATGCCGGCCATCAGGAACAGGCCGATGGCGGCCTTGCCCTGGGGCGAGAGCGCGAAATGCTTGCCGGATGGATCGACGGCGTCGGCCCAGGGCGGCGCGAAATAGACATAGAGGAAGAGGATCAGGCCTCCCAGCAGCGGGGTCCATTTCCTCCAGTCGAAGCGCGGCGCGGCGGCTTGCGCGACGGCGGTCTGCGCGCTCACGATTTTCCGGCTTCCGCCAGAACCGCTTCGGCCACCGCGGCCATCACATCCACCCGGCGCAGCACGCCGACGATGCGCCTGCCTTCGACGACGGGGAGGATGTTCGCATTCAGCGTGGCGAAAAGGTAGATCGCCTTGACCAGCGGGTCGCTTCCGCTGACCGTCGCCTTGGCGTCGATCACATGGCCGCCCACCGGCATGGCGGCTGCCTTGCGGCACTGCGCGGCGCAGTCCTCCTGCCACAGCGGGGCCAGCGAGGCCAGGTCGGCGTGGTCTCCCTCGTAGTGCGCCGACTCATGCGGCTTCAGGTATTCCGGCAGCAGCGCGTGCAGCAATTCGCGAAAGCCCAGCACGCCGACCAGGCGGTCCTCGGCATCGAGCACCAGCACGCTGCGGAACTGCTCGGCCGAGTCGTAGTGCTGCTTGAGCGTGGCGTAGACCTCGCGCAGCGTGACGTTGTCGCGCACATGCGGATAGCCGGCCAGCGGCGTGACGTGGTCATTGACGATGCCGCTGACGGACATGACCTTCTCCTTGGTTCGTTAATCGTGCAGCGGCGCGACGCGCATCGTGGCGATGCGCGGTGGCGGCTTGAGCGGGTCGTCCTCGCCGGCGTATTCGGCGCGGGCATAGATGCGCTCCAGCGCCTGTTCGGCATTCGGGAAAAAGCGCTTCTCGCCGATCACCTCGTGCAGGCCGGTGGCGCGCATGACGTCGAGCACCTGCTTTTTCATGCCGGCGAAGAGCACGACGATGCCGTTTTCATTGAGGCGCTCGACCAGGTGGTGGATGACTTCCTCGCCCGAAGCATCTAGGTCGTTGATGCCGTCGCCGACGATCAGCACATAGGGCGCATCGGGGTTTTCCGCCACGGCATTGAGCACCGCGTCCTCGAAGTAGGACACGTTGGCGAAATACAGCCTGCCGTCGAAGCGCACCGTGGTGACGACATTCGAGGCCGGCAGATTGTTCACCTCGGCATCGCGCAAGCTGCCGTCGGGCATGCGGCCGAGGATGGCGACGCGCGGCTTCATGGTGCTGTACAGATGCAGCAGGATGGCCAGCATGGCGCCGATCATGATGCCTTTGTCGAGGTGCGGCGCGAAGCCCAGCGTGGCGAGGAAGGTCACCAGGGCGGCGATGCCGTCGGCACGGCTGGCCTGCCAGGTGTGCTTGAGCGCCGCCGGCGTGATCAGGCCGGTGACGGCGAGCAGGATGATCACCGCCAGCACCGCCTTGGGCAGGTGATACAGCCAGGGCGTGAGGAACAGCAGCGTGACGGCGACGAAGACCCCGTTGAACACCATGGCGAAGCCGGTCTTCGCCCCCGCCTGCAGGTTGATCGCGGAGCCGGTGAAGGAGCCACAGGCCGGGTAGCACTGGAAGAAAGAGCCGCCGATGTTGGCCAGACCCTGGCCGATTAGTTCCTGGTTGGGGTCGATCTTGTCCTTGGTGGTGGCGGCCATTGCCTTGGCCATCGAAATCGACTCCATGAACGCGACCAGGGCGATGATCAGCGCGGCGGAGAACAGCGAGAGGATGGCGTCGAGTCCCAGCGGCGGCAGGCGGAAGCCCGGCAGGCCGGCGGGTATGTTGCCCACCACGTCGCCACCGCCGACCAGGCGAATCTCGCCCTTGTCGATTTTCTTTACATGCCAGCGCCGGCCGTCGGTTTCCGCGCCGGCGGGAACCTCGCCCGCGAGATGGATCCTGGCGTACCGATCCTCCGGCGCCCTGGCGCGTTCCAGGCCGAACAAGGACAGGCTCTTGAGGCGGCCCTTGTTTTCGGCCTCCAGGTTGGACAGGCCGATGCGCATCATATCGATCTGGTACTCGAGATCGGCGATCGTGGAACCGTCCCGGGCCTTCTGCGCGTTGCGCAAGGCGGCGGAGTGCGCGGCGATTTCCGCGGAGAGGTCGCGGACGTTGTTGTCGACGTTGATGTAGCCGTTGATCGCCGCGGCCACTTCGGCATTGGCGAAGTCTTCCGCCCTGGCCTGGGTGTTGTGGGCAAATCCGGCGTAATAGCTGACCAGCGTGGTGATCACCACGGCGACCAGCACGCTTGGCTTGGACAGCGGCTTGAGCTTTTTCAGGACCAGCATCAGCGCGAGTGCAAAGGCCGACATGGCCAGCGTCGGCAGATGGGTTTGCGGCAGGTAGGCCATCATCTCCCAGATGTCCTTGATGAAGGAGTCCGAGCGGCCCTTGGGAATGCCCAGCAGCATGTCGAGCTGGGAGAGGGCGATGATGATCGCGGCCGCGTTCATGAAGCCGAGGATCACCGGGTGGGAAACGAAATTGACGATGGTTCCGAGCTTGAGGGCGCCCAGCGCGAACTGGATGACGCCGACCATCAGGGCCAGCAACAGGGCGAGGCCGACGAATTCATCGCTGAAGGGAACCGCCAGCGGGGCGATCGCCGCGGCGGTCATCAGCGAAACGATGGCGACCGGGCCGGTCGCCAATTGGCGCGACGAGCCCCACAGCGCGCCGATGACGGCCGGCATCAGCGCCACATAGAGGCCGTAATACACCGGCAGGCCGGAGAGTTGGGCGTAAGCCATCGCCTTGGGTACCAGCACCAGGCCGCCCGTAATGCCGGCGATCAGGTCGCCGCGCAGGATCACCGAGTTGACCGGGAACCAGGCGATAAAGGGGAAAAGGCGCAGCAGCAACTTGTTGGCGAACATGGGATTCCTCGGGCCGTGGCCGGGCGCGCGACCGGCGGCAGCGCCCATTGTGATGCAAATCACACCGCGTACATTGCAGAACGCAACATTTTATCCAAGCGGCGCAGCAGCGGCCGAGAGATGCGTTATATGCGCATCACGCTTGTCTATCCGGGAGGGGCGGCGGCGGACGGCTATTCCATCTGGTAGCGCTTGAGCTTGCGCCACAGCGAGACACGGTCGATGCCGAGGATCTGCGCCGCCAGCGTCTGGTTGCCGCCGGCGTCCTGCAGCACCCAGCGGATGTAGTCGCGCTCCTGTTCCTCCAGCGAGGGCAGGCGGCCTTCCTTCTTGCGGAAGGTACGGATCGCCAGTTCGCGCAGGTCCTCGGGCAGGCTGGCGCTGTCGATGACATTGCCGGTGGCGATGGCGACGCCGCGCTCGACGATGTTTTCCAGTTCGCGCACGTTGCCGGGGAAGTCGTAGGCCTTGAGCAGGTCCAGCGCCTCGGCGGTGATCGTGTCCACCGGCTTGCCCATGCGCGCCGCGCATTTGCGCAGGAAATGGTAGGCCAGCAGCGCCACGTCCTCCTTGCGCCGCGACAGCGGCGGGATCAGCAGGTTCACCACGTTGAGCCGGAAGTACAGGTCCTGGCGGAAGCTGCCGTCCTTGACCATCTCGATGACATTGCGGTTGGTGGCGGCGACCACGCGCACGTCGACGGCATGCGCCTTGGTCGCGCCCAACGGCAGCACCTCGCGCTCCTGCAGCACCCGCAGCAGCTTGACCTGCATGGCCGGCGCCATCTCGGTGATCTCGTCGAGGAACAGCGTGCCGCCGTGGGCGGCGGCGACCAGCCCCAGCTTGTCGGCATGCGCTCCGGTGAAGGCGCCCTTGACATGACCGAACAGCTCGTTGGCCAGCAGCTCCTCGTTGAAAGCGCCGCAGTTGACCGCCAGGAACGGTCCGGGTTTGTCAACTGAGTCGCGCTTGCTGTGATGGTGCAGGTAGCGCGCGAAGAGTTCCTTGCCGGTGCCCGACTCGCCGGTGATCAGCACGTTGCAGTCGGTCGGCGCGATCTGCCGCGCCATGTCGAGCAGGCGCTGCATCTCGGCGTTCTGGGTGATGATCCGCACCTTGCCCTGGAAGCTCTCGACCTGCTCGCGCAGCGCCTGGTTTTCGCGGCGCAGGTGGACCTTGGCCAGTGCCTCGGCGACCACCTTGCGCACTTCATCGAGCCGATAGGGCTTGGCGATGTAGTAGTAGGCGCCGTGCTTCATCGCCTCGACGGCGGATTCCAGCGTGGCGTAGCCGGTGATCAGGATCACCTCGGTGTCGGGATGCGCGCTGCGGCACTTCTGCAGGATCTGCATGCCGTCGACCTTTTCCATGCGCAGGTCGGTCAGCACCACGTCGAAGTCCTGCTTGTCGAGATGGGCCAGCGCGTTGGCGCCGCTCTGGGTCGCCACGACCTCATGGCCTTCCTTCTTCATCACGTGTTCGAGGTTGCGCAGGGCGACCTTCTCGTCGTCCACGATGAGTAGCCTGCCGGGTGTCGTGCTCATGATGCGGTGTCCTGTGCGGGGAGTCGGATGAGGAAGGTGGTGCCCTGGCCGGGCGCGCTCTCCACGGCAATGCTGCCGCCGTGTTCCTCGACGATTTCGAAAACGATGAAGAGGCCGAGACCGAGGCCGTGGCCAACGTCCTTGGTGGTGAAGAAGGGATCGAAGATGCGGGGCAGGATGTCGGTGGCGATGCCGTGGCCGTTGTCGCGAACCTCGATTTCGATCTGCGGCCGCTGGTCCTCGACCTGGCCGAAGACCAACGCATCGGCCGGGTAGGGGCCGTGCGCGGGTCGCGCCGCCACACGCAGCTCGCCGGCGCCTTCGAGCGCATCCAGCGCATTGCCGACCAGGTTGAAGATCGCCTGCTGCAAGCGCTGCTTGTCGCCGGCAAGCACCAGCTCTTGGGCGACGGCCACGTCCACGCTTACCTGCGCCGGTATCCGGCCGCGTACCAGGCGCAGGCTTTCCTCGACCAGCGGCGCCAGCGGCACGGCCTCGCGGCGGAAATCGCGGTCGCGCGCATAGTCGAGCAGCGAGCGCACGATGCGCCGCGCACGCCAGGTTTCGGCGTCGATCTGGGACAGCAGTTCCTTCTCAAACGCCGTGTCCCGCAAGGGGACTTCCTGCGGGGCGTCGTCAGCGCCGACTTTCGCGGCCGTGATTTCCTCGGCGAGGATCTCGCAGGAGGTGGAAATGTTGGACAGCGGGTTGTTGAGCTCATGGGCCACGCCCGAGAGCAGGGTGCCCAGCGCCGCCAGTTTCTCCGACCGTACCAGTTGGCCCTGGCGTGTTTCGAGTTGCTTCAGCACGTGGTTGAAGGCATGCGTCAGCGAAGCGATCTCGCGGTCCTGCACGCCGAGGTCGAGCTTGGCCAGGCGACCCTCGGCCACGGCTTCCATGTTTTCCTCCAGCGCTCGCAACGGTCGGGCGACCCGGCGGGCCAGTATCTGGCCAACCACGATCACCAGCAGCGCGACGGCGGCGATGGAAGCGAGCAGCCACTCGCGATGCCGGTCGAGCTGGGTCTGCAGGATCGCGCGCTCGGCGCGCGACCACTGTTCGGCGGCGGTGGCGATTTCCTTGCCGGCCTGGCGGATGCGGGCCTCGCGCCTGGCGTCGTCGCTGCCCGGGACATGGGCGCCCATCAGGCGGTCATAGTCTTCCAGGGCGATGATCAGGGCGCCGATGCGTTGCGGGTCGGCGACCGCGGCGAACTGGCCACCCTGTTCCGACAGCATGCGGCGCGCCTCGATGACGTAGGCACGGTTTTCCTCGAGGTCGGCGCGCTGGCCATAGAGGAAGTAGTTCTTCTCGAAGCGGCGAATTTCCAGAGCGATGCCGAGGAACTGGTGGATGCGTGCGCCGGCGGTGATCTGTTCCGCCAGCACGCGCATTTCGATCAGGGAAAAGGCCGACAGGCCGATGACCAGCAGCGCGACGGCACCGTAGCCGAAGACGATCTTGTGTCGCAGCGAGTCGAGTGGCAGGCGAAACCCCTTCATGAGTTGCATTATGCAATGCGCCGGCAAAATCATGCAACAGGCGTGAATCCCCATGGTCAGGCAAGGGAAATACTCCCATTACAGTGCATGTTGCAAGATGAAATGCTCGGAAAGCGCCTTGGCAGCGTCCGTGGCAAGCTAACTTACTGATAATTCGATACTCCGCAAGAATGCCGGGTGATGGCATGGATGCTGCTGAAGAGTTGCCCCATGGAAACCCGCAAACCAGACCGCAAGATTCTGCTTGCCGTGCGCGAAGGCTTCGTCGATCCGCGCCTGCTGGCCTCGGCACGCAGCCTGTGCCAACGCCTGGATGCCGAACTGGACATTCTTGCCCGCGTTTCGGGCTCCGCCCTGCCGGCCGATCTGGCGGACTTCATCGCCGGCCTGCGCAACGAGGGGGTTGCCTACAGCCTGAGCCAGAAGCCCGAATTGCGCCGGCGCGACATCGTGCAGTACGCCAATAGCCACGAATGCATTTCCACCGTCGTCATCGATTCGCTCGAAGGCTGGGAAGTCGTCGCCGCCGATCGCTCCTCCGATCCCTGGGCGCGCCTGGCCTGCCCCCTGGTCACCGCGGCGCCACCAAAAAAATAGCCGGCTTGCCGACACCTGTAAAAGTGCCATGAACCTGTCCCTCAAATCGCTGTTGCCCTTTCTGCGCTGGTTTCCCTATTCGGGCAGCCTGCTGCGCGCCGACTTCATCGCCGGCCTCACCGTGGCTCTGGTGCTGGTGCCGCAGTCGATGGCCTACGCCCAACTGGCCGGCATGCCGGCCTATTTCGGCCTGTATGCGGCCTTCCTGCCGGTGGCGGTGGCGGCGCTCTGGGGTTCGTCGAAGCAGCTCGGCACCGGGCCGGTGGCGGTGGCTTCGCTGCTCACGGCCTCGTCGCTGACGCCGCTGGCGGCGCCCGGTTCGGACCAGTTCATCGCGCTGGCGATCCTGCTGGCGCTGCTGGTCGGCATCATCCAGCTCGCGTTGGGCGCATTCAAGCTCGGCGTGGTGGTGAATTTCCTTTCCCACCCGGTCATCGTCGGCTTCACCAATGCCGCGGCAATGATCATCGGCCTGTCGCAGGTGAACAAGCTGATCGGCGTGCCGATGGGGCGTTCCGAGTCCTTCGTCAGCGATATCTGGGGCGTCTTCAAGCTGGTCGGCGACAGCCACCTGCCGACGCTGGCCATGGGCGTGACGGCAATCGCCATCATCTGGCTGATCCGCAAGCAGGCGCCCAGGTTGCCCGGTGTGCTGATGGCCGTCGCCCTGACCACGGTCGTTTCATGGCAGATCGGTTTCGAGCGCACGGCGACAGGCACGCTGGAGCAGATCGCCGATCCGGAGGCGCAGACGCTGCTCGCCGATTTCGTCCGCACCGAAGCGCGCATCCGGGAACTCAGCGAGCAGATCGCCGTCCGGAGCGCCGAACTGAAGAAGCTGCAGGGCGGCGGCGAACGGGCTCACGAGGCGGCTACGCTGAACTACGAAATCGAGCTGGCGAAGTTGCAGCTCAAGGATCGCGAGGACGAGAACCGCCGGCGCAATCGCGCCGTGCGCAGCTTCGTTTTCGAGCGGGTGCCGGGTGTCGCTGGCCAGCCCGCGGGGTTTTACGCCCTGGGCAAGCTGCCCGCCGGCGCGCAGTCGGACGGCCATCACTGGCGCATCGCCAAGGCCGGCGGCAGTATCAAGCTGGCGGGCGGCGGCGAGGTGGTCGGCAAGGTGCCCGAGGGGCTGCCGACGGTCGGCCTGCCAAAGTTTTCCTGGGACATGATCGGCAGCCTGCTGGCGGCGGCGATCGTCATCTCCCTGGTCGGTTTCATGGAAGCCATATCCATCGCCAAGGCCATCGCCGCCAAGACGCGGGACAAGATCGACCCGAACCAGGAACTGATCGGTCAGGGTCTGGCCAACCTGGTCGGCGCCATGACCCAGGCCTTCCCCGTGTCGGGCTCCTTCTCGCGTTCGGCGGTGAATATCAACGCCGGGGCGAAGACCGGCATGTCCTCGGTCATCACCGCCGCCTTCGTGCTGCTGACGCTGCTGTTCCTGACGCCGCTGCTCTACCACCTGCCGCAGGCGGTGCTGGCGGCCGTGATCATCATGGCGGTGATCGGCCTGATCAA
>CAZYTN010000031.1:0-15050 GCA_964650115.1 uncultured Sulfuritalea sp. | reverse complement strand
GCAGGTCGATCGTCGCCGGCGTGGCATAAACGGGCCCGCGATAGCCGAGCACCGACAGCAGCGGCAGCAGGCCGGAATGGTCGATGTGGGCGTGCGTCAGCAGGACGAAATCGATGGAACGCACGTCGCAGCCGAACTTCAGGGCGTTCAGGTTTTTCGTGCGCGCCTCGCGCCCGCCCTGGAACATGCCGCAGTCGACGAGGAAGCGGCAGCTGCCTGTTTCGACCAGCGCGCATGAGCCGGTAACTTCTCCTGCCGCGCCGAAAAAGCCGATCCTCACTTTGCTCCTCCCGTAGCGCCCATCATCGGCCTCAATCGGGGGGATTTCAATCCCGGGGGAGAGTCGGCGCTGGCGACACGGCGAGGAAAAGGTGCAAAACCCAGCTTCGCCGCCGCGCCGAATCATCAATGGCAGAATGCCTGAATCAAGGAGACCCGATCATGACCATCTCGATGTACCAGGCCAGCGCACCGCATCTGGCCAACGCTGCGCAATCTCTACGCCATCCTCGCCAGCATCGAACGCTTCTGTCTGCGAATTTCTAATTCAGGACACTAGGGTCTGTTCTCAATCATGCGACGGTGGCGCCGGGATCAAATTGGGATGCGATGCAAGGCGCGGCGACGCCGCGATATTCATATCTCGCCAGGAGCCGCAACGCCGCAGCGCGCCCAATTTGACCCGGCCCTTCGGGTTGAGGCCAGACCCGGCGTCTGCGGCGTTGTCGGACTTGGCAAGGGATTACCCTTGCCGGCGTCCTCCGCCTTGCATCCATCCGCGTCTGGCCTCAACGCCATCCGCCGCATGATTGAGAACAGACCCTAGGGGTTCCACCGCCACACCATGCGCTCGACCCGTGCCACTGCCGCCATCGCCAGGCTGAATGCGCGCAGCGAAGGCCATCACTACACGATGGCCATCACTGGCAGCGGCCTGTTCATCCTGCGTGAGCGGCTTGCCGGCGCAGACCGCCCGCTTTCGGCAGCGCTTTCCCTGGACGAGTTCGTGCAACTCGCCGATTCGCTGGGGCCGAAGAAGGAAGTCCGCATCACCAAGAGCGAGGCGGCTTTCATGAAGCAACTGATCAGGAAGGACGGGGCGCCGTGAGGCCGGCTGTCGAGGGCCGGCGCCAGTCTGAACTTTTCCGAGGAGACGTCGATGCAAACGCGACAACTGGGCCGCGACGGCCCGCTGGTATCCGCCCTGGGTCTGGGCTGCATGGGCATGAGCGAGTTCTATTCGGGCCGCGATGACGCCGAGTCGATCGCCACCATTCACCACGCGCTGGACCTGGGCATCAACTTCCTCGACACCTCGGACATCTATGGCCCGCACACCAACGAGGAACTCGTCGGCCGCGCAATCGAGGGCCGCCGCAGCGAAGTCTTCCTCGCCACCAAGTTCGGCATCCTGCGCGACCCGACGGACGCCTCGGTGCGCGGCTTCGACAGCAGCCCTGCGTATGTGCGCAGCGCCATCGAAGCCAGCCTGCGGCGCCTGGGCGTGACGACGATAGACCTCTACTACCAGCATCGCGTGGACCCGAAGGTACCGATCGAGGACACCGTCGGCGCGCTCGCCGATCTGGTGCAGGCGGGCAAGCTGCGCTACATCGGGCTGTCGGAGGCGTCCGCCGCCACGCTGGAGCGCGCCTGCAAGGTGCACCCGGTCACGGCGCTGCAAAGCGAATACTCGCTATGGACGCGCGACCCCGAACACGAGGTGCTCGCCGCCTGCCGCCGGCTGGGCGTCGGCTTCGTGCCCTACAGCCCGCTCGGCCGGGGCTTCCTCACCGGCGCCATCAAGCGGCCGGAAGATTTTGCCGAGGACGATTACCGCCGCATGAGCCCGCGCTTCCAGGGCGAGAACTTCGCCAGGAATCTTGCCCTGGTCGACAAGGTCAAGACGCTGGCCGCCGAGATCGGCTGCACGCCGGGACAGCTGGCGCTGGCGTGGGTGCTGGCACAGGGTGACGACATCGTGCCCATCCCCGGCACCAAGCGGCGCCGCTACCTGGACGAGAACGCGGGCGCTCTCGCGGTCCAATTCAGCCCGGCGCAGCTCGCGGCGCTGGACGCCGCGTTTCCGTTCAACGCCGCGGCCGGCGACCGCTACCCCGCCGGCATGATGGGCGCGCTCAATCGCTGAGCCACAGCATCGCTCTCGCCATGAAGGCGCAGGCTGCCGGCGCAAGGCCGCGTCAACACGGCTTCCAGTCCGATGTCCCCTGGCCGGCGGAAGGCCTGGATTGCCTGGTCGAAGCAAAATCGACAGATGGCATAAAATGCTTTCAGGTGATCCGGAAACCGTGGCGGCCATCTGCCTTTAGCCGTCCAGAAACAGCATCACGATGAGGAGTTGCCATGCGTACCTTGATTGCTGCATGCTTGTTGATCTTCGCGACTACCGTATCCGCGGCCTCCAAGGAGGAAATCAATGCCGAAGTACGCGAGGCACTGAAGAACTTTCAAAAGCAGACCAGCGCCGGCCACGAATTGTCGAAGAAGGCTTCGGGCATGCTGGTTTTTCCCAGTGTCATCAAAGCCGGCATCGGCATCGGAGGTGAGTTCGGCGAAGGCGCGCTCCTGGTGAAAGGCAAGACAGTCGCCTACTACAATATTGCCTCGGCCTCGATCGGTTTTCAGTTGGGCGCCCAGGCACGCAGCCAGATCGTGCTGTTCATGAACGACAAGGTGCTCGGCGAATTCCGCAAAAGCGAAGGCTGGAAGGCCGGGGTCGATGGCAGTGTGGCACTGGCGACACTCGGCGCCGGCGGTGCCATCGATACCGAAACGGCGAAGCAGCCCATCATCGGGTTCATCTTCTCGAACAAGGGCCTGATGTACAACCTGACCTTCGAAGGCTCGAAGATCACGCGCCTGGAAAAGTAACGATCGGGCAGTGCGGCGTCCACCCTGGGCACCCCCTTCTCCGGGGCGCGGCGATAAGAGAATGCCGGCCAGGACTTTCCTCCACCGTCAGCAAAAGTCGGCGCTGGCGATACGCGATTTGCAGTAGCGCAGAAGTGCGGACGCAATCCCGGCGTCGCTAAACTTCCTGCTCCGCGCGAAGCCATGACACCGGTTTCGACAAGTGCGGCGTCACGCCCGGGGCACCGCCGACGCACCATGTCGCGATGCCATTGCCTGCGATGGCCGCGGGTGGCATCATGCGCCGAAGGACGAACACTACGCGAATGCCACCTACCGCCTTCAACGCCGACCCCATCTGGTTCAGGCGGCTGTTCGAACTGTCGCCGGACCCGACCTGGATCATCGACGGGCGCCGTTTCGTCGAATGCAACGAAGCGGCGGTCCGGGCACTGGGCTACCGCAGCCGGACGGAATTCCTCAGCCTGCACCCATCGCAACTCTCACCGCCAGCCCAAGCCGACGGCGAGGATTCCTACGCCAAGGCCGAACGGATGATGGCCATTGCCCACGAGCAGGGCCTGCATCGGTTCGAGTGGATCCATACCCGCGCGGACGGCACGAACTTCCTCGCGGAAGTCACCCTCTCCGCCATCGACCTCGAGGACAGGCAGGTTCTTTACTGTGTCTGGCGCGACATCACCGAGCGCAAGCAGACCGAGGCAGAACTGCACGAAAGCAGGAAGCGCCTGCTGGCGTTGTCGACCATGTCGTCGGACTGGTTCTGGCAGCAGGACGCACAGTTTCGCTTCACCGAACTCGCGGGCGCTTTCGCCAACGACTTCACGCCACCCGCCATCGTCATCGGCAAGACCCGCTGGGAACTCAACATCGATCTGACGCCGGAGCAATGGGCGGCGCACCGCGCCATGCTCGATGCCCATCTGCCGTTCCGGAACTTCGAATATCCGATCGCCGACGACAAGGGAGAAATTCGCTGGTACAGCATCAACGGCGAGCCCTGGTTCGACGACGCCGGCGGCTTCGTCGGCTACCACGGCACCGGCAGCAACATCACGGCGCGCAAACAGGCGGAAGCAGAGATCAGGACGCTCAATTCCGGGCTCGAACAGCGCGTTCGCGAACGCACCACCGACCTCGAGGTTGCGAACCGGCTGCTGACCGGGGCGAAGGAAGCCGCCGAGGCGGCCAACCTTGCCAAGAGCGCCTTCCTGGCCAACATGAGCCACGAAATCCGCACCCCGATGAACGCCATCCTCGGCATGGCCCACCTGCTGCGACGCGACCAGGTGACGCCCCGCCAGGCCGATCGCCTCGACAAGATCGACACCGCCGCCAGGCACCTGCTGGGGATCATCAACAACATCCTCGACCTGTCGAAGATCGAGGCCGGACAGTTCGCGCTGGAGCGCGCCCCGGTCGAGATCGCCCGCCTGCTGGGCAATGTCGCGGCCATCGTGGCCGAGCGTGTCAAGGACAAGGGACTCCGGCTACTGGTCAAGACCGTGGATTTCCCGCCCCATCTGCAGGGCGATCCTTTGCGCCTGCAACAGGCCTTGCTGAACTACCTCACCAATGCCCTCAAGTTCACCAACGACGGCGAAATCATGCTGCAGTTGAGCCTGCAGGAGGAGACCGCCGAGTCCGTGCTGGTTCGGTTCGCAGTCGAGGATACCGGGATCGGCATTGCGCCCGAGGCCCTGCCGCGGCTGTTCAAGGCCTTCGAGCAGGCCGACAATTCGACCACGCGAAAATACGGCGGTACCGGGCTGGGCCTGGCCATCACCCGTCGCCTGGCCGAACTGATGGGCGGCGCAGTCGGCGCCGAAAGCACGCCGGGTGTTGGCAGCTGCTTCTGGTTCACTGCCAGGCTCACGAAAGGAGAGGCGGCGACCGCCACGCCCCCGGCGGCGACCGCCGATGCCGAGGCCGTGATCCTGGCGTGCCATGCCGGCCGCCGCATCCTGGTCGTTGACGACGAACCGATCAACCTGGACATCGCCAAACTGCAACTGATGGCGGCAGCCCTTAGCGTCGACGTCGCTGCGGATGGCGCGGAAGCCGTTGCGCGGGCGCGGCAAAACGCCTACGCGGCGATCCTGATGGACATGCAGATGCCGATCCTCGATGGACTCGATGCAACACGGCGGATCCGCGAAATTCCCGGCCATGCGCGAACACCGATCATTGCCATGACGGCCAACGTGTTTGCCGAAGACCGGGCGCGTTGCATGGATGCCGGGATGGACGACTTTCTGACCAAGCCCTTCGAACCCGAAGAGCTTTTTTCGACCATGCTGCGCTGGTTGGGCCGGCACCCGGAATAGGAGCATACGGCCCGTTCCCGGGCAGGGCAGCTGCCGGCAGAACCGACACCCATTGCGCAACGGGAGCGGAGACGCTAAGGCAGTTCCTCCACCTTCAGCAAAAGTCGGCGCTGGCGGGACGCCGATTGCGAGCCGTAGCTGGCGGTCGACACGGAACTGCCGCTCTGGCCAACGGTGGAACCGCCGAGTTCCAGCCATTCGCCAAGCCGGCCGCTGACCGTGGTCAGCAGCCGCTGCACGTTGACCGACCCCGGTACGGGGCCGGGCGCGTCGTCGCGCGGGCTGATTTCGATGGTCACGCGCTCGCCGTTGAGGCGCGGCAGGGCGACGAAGCCGGTGCCGAGATCATATTGCACCAGGCTTTCCGAAATCACGACGCCGGCCGGTGTGAGCACCAGCAGGCGCAGCGGCACCTGGATGGATTGGCCGACCAGGATCGCGGCGCGGCCGCCGTCGATGGTCTGTACCTGCTGACCGGTGTCACGCCGGCTGCGGCTGTCCGACTGGTGAAGATGGCCGCGGCCGGAAATCGCCGTGGC
The DNA here is from genome assembly GCA_964650115.1 of uncultured Sulfuritalea sp. Lineage (GTDB taxonomy): Bacteria > Pseudomonadota > Gammaproteobacteria > Burkholderiales > Rhodocyclaceae > Sulfuritalea. Next base: position 9,292 of record CAZYTN010000031.1, on the reverse strand, counting down.
GCCGGCGCCGACTTCCACCCGTCCGGAAACTCCGGCACCACGATCCGACCCGGCGTCCGTCCCATCCTGGCGCACGCTGATCATCAGCCGCCGCGGCGGCGTATCGAGCGCGGCGGCGAGATCGCGGATTTCCTTCTGGTTGCGGACCGAGGCGCGCAGAAAGAGCTTGTCGTTCATGCCCGAAAGCGCCCCGCCCGGCTCGACGAAGGGCGCCAGCTGCGGCAGCAGTTGCTCGGCGCTGCGATGCCTGAGATTGATGATCTCCAGCGACTGGCCCCAGGCCAGCGAGCATGCCATGAGCAACACAAAAAGAAGCCGTTTCATGCCTGTCCGGCTCAGGTGACCACGGTCGGCCGCTCGCGCCCGGTGCGCTGCTTCAGCTCCGACAGTTCGTCGGCGATGCCGATCAGGGCGGCCAGGCTGAACTGCGCATCCGCCATCTGTCGCGCCGGATCGGCCTCGAAGGCTTCGAGGTAGATGCGCAGCGTGGCGCCCTCGGTGCCGGTGCCCGAGAGACGGAAGACGATGCGCGAGCCGTCGTCCATGCCGATGCGCAGGCCCTGGCCGGTGCTGAGGCTGCCGTCGATCGGATCGGTATAGCTGAAGTCGTCGCAGAACTTCACCGTGTAATCGCCCAGGCGCTGCCCCGGCAAATCGGCGAAACGCGACCTCACCTGCGCCATGAGCCCATTCGCCACCCCGGTCGGCAGCGCCTCGTAGTCGTGGCGCGAATAGACATTGCGGCCGAACTCGGCCCAGTGCCGGTACATGATCTGCTCCACCGACTCCCGCCGTTTGGCGAGGATGTTGAGCCAGAACAGCACTGCCCACAGGCCGTCCTTCTCGCGCACATGGCTGGAGCCGGTGCCGAAGCTTTCCTCGCCGCAGAAGGTCACCTTGCCTGCATCCATCAGGTTGCCGAAGAACTTCCAGCCGGTCGGCGTCTCGTAGCAGGGCACGCCCAGCTTCTGCGCGACGCGGTCGGCCGCCGCGCTGGTCGGCATCGAGCGCGCGATGCCGGCGATGCCGGCGGCGTAGCCCGGCGCCAGCGCGGCATTGGCGGCGATCACTGCAAGACTGTCGGAAGGCGTGACGAAGAAGCCGCGGCCGAGGATCATGTTGCGGTCGCCGTCGCCGTCCGAGGCGGCGCCGAGGTCCGGTGCGTCGGCGCCATACATGACCTCCACCAGTTCGTGGGCATAGGTCAGGTTGGGGTCCGGATGGCCGCCGCCGAAGTCCTCCAGCGGCACGCCGTTGATCACCGTACCGGCCGGTGCGCCGAGGCGGCGCTCGATGATTTCACGTGCATAGGGCCCGGTCACCGCATGCATGGCGTCGAAGCAGAGTTCGAAGCCGCCGGCGATGAGTTCGCGGATTGCGCCGAAGTCGAACAGCGATTCCATGAGTTCGGCGTAGTCGGCCACCGGGTTGATGACCTCGATCACCATGTCGCCGAGCTTCTGTCGACCGATACTATCGAGATCGACGTCGGCCGCCTCGGCGCTGCGATAGCTTGTCAGTTCCCGGCTGCGGGCGAAGATCGCGTCGGTAACCTTCTCCGGCGCCGGGCCGCCGTTGGCGGTGTTGTACTTGATGCCGAAATCGCCCTCGGGGCCGCCGGGGTTATGGCTGGCGGAAAGGATCAGGCCGCCGAAAGTCTTGTATTTGCGAATCACGCAGGATGCCGCCGGCGTGGAGAGGATGCCGCCCTGCCCCACCATGACCTTGGCGAAGCCATTCGCGGCGGCCATCCTGAGGATGACCTGGATCGCCTCGCGGTTGTAGTAGCGGCCGTCGCCGCCCAGCACCAAGGTGCTGCCGGCCGGCGCCGCCGCATTATCGAAAATGCTGTCGAACACCGCCTGGACGAAATTCTCCAGATAATTGGCCGACCGGAAAACGGCCACCTTCTTGCGCAGGCCCGAGGTGCCGGGCTTCTGGTCCTGGAATGGCGTGGTGGCGACGGTTCTGAGCATCATTTGCTGCCTCCCTCCTGCGGGTTCCGGTTTGCCGCCATTCGTCCCATGCTTCGTCTCCGTCGGAATTTTCCCCGCAGGTTTCTAGCCTACCAGCAAGCAAGGGATCGCGTCGAATGCCGCGCGTCCATGACCGCCGCCGGTTCGAGCGCGGCGCCCGGGCAAAGCCGGGACAAGCAGTTCCGCCTCATGCGGGCAGCCGCGGGAACCGTGCATAATCCGAATACCACGACGTTGGGCGGGGTTATTTGTGGCTCGCGGCGGCAAAGGATGGCGATGGACGAGAAGTTCGACGGGACCAGGCAGGACATGTCGCAATTGCGCAAAGCGGCGGAGGCAGGGAGCGCGGTCCCGGCCACAGCCGAGGCAGCGTTGCCTGCGCATGAGGCCGCCCTGCTGCATGAACTGCGGGTGCAGCAGATCGAGCTGGAAATGCAGATCGAGAGCTTGCGCCAGTCCCGCAACGCGCTGGAGGAATCCCGCGACCGATACAGCCGGCTGTTCGACTTCGCCCCGGTTGGCTACATCATGCTGGACGACGCGGACATGATTGCGGAAGTCAATCTGGCCGCCGCCGCATTGCTGGGAACGCAGCGGTCGCTGCTGATCTCCCGTCGCTTCGCGGGTTTCGTGGCTGCCGCGGACAGGGAGCGATGGCGGAGCCTGTTGCAGGATGCGCGCAACAAGCCGCCACAACCGGAGGAGCTGATGCTGCAGCGCGCCGACGGCAGCCGCTTCGCGGCATCGATCGAATGCCGCCACGCGGCCATCGAGGATGGCGCCGACAAGCTTCTGCTTACCATGACCGACATCACCGAGCGCACGCAGAGCCTGAGCGAGGCACATCTGCAGCGCGACGCGCTGGTGCGCGGAGTCAATCACCGCATCAAGAACAATCTGCAAAGCGTGGCCAGCTTGTTGCAGCTCGAGCTGGGCCGGTTCGTCGAACAGAACCCGCGGTTGGCAAAGGCGATCAGCCAGGTCCATGCCATCGCCGCGATGCATGGGCTGCAGAGTTCCGCTGCCGACGAGGCGATTCGCCTGTGCGACAGCGTCCGCAACATCTGCAGGACGGTTTCGGATTTGTCGCAGCGTCCCGTGCTGTTTCGCATCGAAGGCGGGCAGACCACCTTCGAGGCCGTCCGCGTCAAAAGCAACGAAGCCGTGCCCGTCGCGCTGGTGCTCAATGAACTGATCCTCAATGCGGTCAGGCATTCGCCCGCAGGCAGCCGCGATCCGACGGTGTCGCTGAGCGCCGATGGCGACAGCGCGCAGATTCTCATGCGCAACGCCGTGGCGGGCGTGCCCCGGTTCGACTTCGACCGCGGCGCGGGCCTCGGCACCGGCCTGCGCCTGGTGCGCGCGCTGCGGCCGGCCCAGGGAGCGCAATTGAGCCATGCACTGGACGCAGAGGGCTTCATGCTGACAACCCTGAAACTGGCCTCGCCTGTCGTGGAGATGGCCTGTACGAAGGCGCCGGGCCGAATATGACCAGGATTCTCGTTGCCGATGACGATCGGGTGGTGCTGTTCACGCTTGCCGAGGGCCTGCGCAAGGCCGGTTTCGAGGTCGTCGAGGCGTGCGACGGCTTGCAGGCGCTGGCGCTGTGCCGCGACGAAGCACCCGACCTGGCGCTGCTCGACATCCGCATGCCCGGCCTCGACGGCCTGGAACTGGCGTGCCGCCTGCACGATGAAACCACGGTGCCCTTCCTGTTTTTCTCGGCCTATGACGAAGAGGAATTCGTCAGGCGCGCGACGAACATCGGCGCGCTGGGCTATCTGCTCAAGCCGCTCGACGTGACGGCGATGGTGCCCATGATCCGCACCGCGCTGGCCCGCGCGCAGGACCTCGGCGGCCTGCAGCGCGCATTGGAGAGCAATCGCAGCATCGCGACCGCGGTCGGCATGCTGATGCAGGCCGCGGGACTCGACCAGCCGGCCGCGTTCGAGCGCCTGCGCCGGCAGGCCCGCGCCGAGCGCCGCCGGCTGGAGGATCTGGCACGCGACATGATCGAAGGCGACCGCCAGGAGCCCTGAAGGCAGCGCCGGCTTGCCGCGACTGCGCCTTTCCTGTTTTTCTGAGCGGCAGTAATTGGAACAATTGAATTTGCAGGCGGTATGCCGCGTGATACCATGAAATCGTGGTGTAGAGAATAATCCTGGCTGCCGCCTCTGCGGCAGCCTGCAGTCGAGGCCCAAAAAACTGCCTCGCTTATGAAATCCCGATTCGCATTGCCCTGCGCAATGCGCCAAACGGAACATGGAGCGAAGCATGGGTAACTCGAATGTTTCAGTTCGCATCGACCCTTTCCCGCTGCCGGCGGCGACCGCCGTGGCAGCAGCGCCGACTTTTGCCGTGAAGCACGGCCCCTCTCGCCCCCGGCTCCCTCCCCTGGCGGGAGAGGGGGCGCAAGGAGTCGCATCATTGGCGACATCGGTTCGGCTGAAGTCGCGGCCATGGAAAAAAATGCCGCGCCGTGCGGATGCGGCCTAGCAAGGACGAAGGGCGGAATGGCGTGACTCTGGCGACGACCGAGGATCGGCGATCGGCTGGCCCGGCGGCGATGCGCGGTACGGCATGGCTCCTGGCCGGCGCCACGCTGCTGTTTCTTGCAGCATGGCTCGCCCCGGCGCGGTTTACCGCCGTGGGCCTTGCGGGATATGTACCCCTGCACACCGCCATGGAAACATTTGCGATCGTCGTTTCGATGCTGATCTTCGGCATCGCGTGGAACGCCCATTCGAGCAAGCGACCCGGCAACGTGCTGATCCTCGCTTGCGGATTCCTTGCCGTCGGACTGATTGATTTCGCTCACGCGATCTCCTACCCGGGAATGCCGGACTTCGTCACCCCGGCCGGGATCGAGAAGGCCATCAATTTCTGGCTCGCGGCGCGTCTGCTCGCGGCCTGCACACTGCTCCTGATCGCGCTCAGACAATGGCACCCGGTCGCATCGCGCGCCGCGCGCTACCGCCTGCTGGCGGGAAGCCTTGCGGTGACGGGATTGGTGTACTGGATCGGCCTGTATCACGCCGATTTCCTGCCGCGGACCTTCGTCGCGGGCAAGGGACTCACGACCTTCAAGGTCGTCGCCGAGTACTTCATCATCGCCGTTCTCGTCGCGGCCGCGTGGTGCTTTCATCGGCAAGTGCGGCGGCACGGATCCTTTTCGGCGCTGTGCCTCTTCGCCGCCTGTTCGGCCTCCGTCCTCAGCGAACTGTGCTTCACCCTGTATTCCGACGTCGCCGATCTCTTCAACGCGCTGGGCCATCTGTACAAAATTGCGGCGTATGCGCTGGTTTACCGGGCGGTGTTCGTGGACAGCGTGCGCAGCCCCTACGAGCGGCTACTGCAGGCACAGCAGGAGATCACCCGGGCGAACGAACAGGTCAGACGCATCAACGCCGGGCTCGAGCAGCGCGTCGCCGGGCGCACCGCTGAACTCCGCGCAATCCTCGACACGGTGGTCGACGGCGTCATCACCATCGACGAGCGCGGCCTGGTGGAGACCTTCAACCCGGCCGCCGAGCGCGTCTTCGGCTATGCCGCTGCCGAGGTCGTCGGGCAGAACATCAAGCTGCTGATGCCCGAGCCCTACCACGGCGAGCACGACGGCTACCTGGCGCGCTACCGCGCCGGCGGCAAGGCGCGCATCATCGGCATCGGCCGCGAGGTCATGGGCAGGCGCAAGGATGGCAGCACCTTCCCGCTCGACCTGGCGGTGAGCGAGATGCGGCTGGGCGAGGTATGCCGTTTCACCGGCGTCGTGCGCGACATCACCGAGTTGAAGCGCGCCGAAGCCGCCCAGAAGGCCGTCCGCGAGGCCGCCGAGGCCGCCAGCCGCGCCAAGTCCGACTTTCTGGCGACGATGAGCCACGAAATCCGCACACCGCTGAACGGCGTGGTCGGCATGATCGACGTGCTGCACCAGACCAGCCTGCGCGGCTACCAGGTGGAGATGATCGACACCATTCGCGACTCGGCCTATTCGCTGCTGGGCATCATCGAGGACATCCTCGACTTTTCCAAGATCGAGGCCGGCAAGCTGGAAGTCGAACGCGTACCGACGTCGATCGCCGAGGTCGTCGAGAAGGCCTGCCGTATGCTCGACCATCTGGCGGTCGCCAAGCATGTCGAACTGACCCTGTTCACCGACCCGAATATCCCGGCGTGGGTGCTGGGCGACGGTGAGCGCCTGCGCCAGATCGTGATCAACCTGGCCAACAACGCGATCAAGTTTTCCAGCGGACCGGATCGAACGGGCCGCGTGGCGGTGCGCGCGGTACTGGCCGGACAGAGTCCGAACGGCATAGTCGTCGACATCGGCGTCACCGACAACGGCATCGGCATGGACGAGGCGGCACAGGCCGGGCTGTTTACCGCCTTCTCCCAGGCCGATGCCTCGACCACCCGGCGCTTCGGCGGCACCGGCCTGGGGCTGTCCATCGCCCGCAACCTGGCCGAACGGATGGGCGGCGACATCGCCGTGCATAGCACGCCGGGCACGGGGTCGCGCTTCATCCTGCGCCTGCCCTGCGTGCCGGTGGCGGAGGCACCCGCAAGCGCAACCGACGCGGCCTCGGCGGTGGCCGGGCTGGGGTGCCTCGTGGTCGGCAGCGCCGACAGCCTGGCCGACGACTGGGCGGCCTACCTGACGGCCGCCGGGGCCGTAGCCGAGCGGGCAGCCGACCTCGCCGCCGCCCGCGAACACGTCGCGCCGGAGACCGCCGGACCGTGGCTGTGGCTGATCGACGGCGGCGATGCTGCGCCGGACATCGACGAATTGCGCGCCATGGTCGACGCGCGGACAGCGAACGACCTGCGCATCCTCGTCCTCGCCCGCGGCAAGCGGCGCCGGCTGCGTCGCCTGGATGCCGACTGGCGACTCCGCGAGTTCGATGCCAATGTGCTGACGCGGCAAGGCCTGCTGAAGGCGCTGGCGACCACCGCCGGACGCCTGCCCGAGGACGAGGAATCGAGCGTGGCCGGCAAGAGCGCGGCGGCGATGGCGGCGCCGACCCGCGCCGAGGCGCTGCGCACCGGCCGCCTGATCCTGGTCGCCGAAGACAACGAGACCAACCAGACGGTGATCGTGCAGCAGCTCGCGCTGCTCGGCTTCGCCGCCGACATCGCGGCGGACGGCGACGAGGCGCTGGCGCGCTGGCGCGGCGCCGACTATGCGCTGCTGCTCTCCGACCTGCACATGCCGCGGATGGACGGCTACCAGCTGACCGCCGCCATCCGTGCCGTGGAAACGGACAAGCCTGGCGGCGAGCGCCGCCTGCCGATCATCGCCCTCACGGCGAATGCCTTGCGGGGCGAAGCCTTGCGCTGTCTCGACGCCGGCATGGACGACTACCTGGCGAAGCCGACGCCGCTGGCCGAGTTGAAGGCAATGCTGGCGAAGTGGCTGCCGACGGCGAGCGCCGTGTCGCCAGCGCCGACTTTTGCCATGAAGCACGGTCCCCCCTCTCCCCAACCCCTCCCCCGCGAGGGGGGAAGGGCCGGGGGAGAGGGGGCGCCAGGAGTCGCATCATCGGCGACGCTCGACGTGAGCGTGCTGGCCGCGCTGGTCGGCGACGGCCCGGCGGTGATCCGCGAATTCCTGCTCGACTTTCGAGGCAGCGCGGCAACCATCGCGGCGGAACTTTCCGCCGCCTGCGCCGCCGGCGACGCGGCGCAAGTTGGCGCGCTGGCGCACAAGCTCAAGTCCTCGGCGCGCGCGGTGGGCGCCCTGGCGCTGGGCGATCGGTGCGCCGAACTGGAAGCGGCCGGCAAGGCCAACGAGAACGACGTCCTGGGCGCACTGCATGCGCGCTTCGCGGCGGAAAAGGCGGAGGTCGATGCCGCGCTGTCCGCATGGACGGCAGACAATGATGGCAAGGGAGAAAACCCGTGATCGACAAATCGGCAGTAAGGATCATGCTGCTCGACGACGAGCCCTTCATGCTCAAGCTGATCGGCCGCGAGCTGGAAAACCTGGGTTATGCCGCGCAGTCGCCGTTCAGCAGCGGCGCCGCCGCGCTCGAGTCACTGACGGGGCCGGACGGCCCGCCGGACCTGATCCTGCTCGACCTCAACATGCCCGAAATGGACGGCATCGAATTCGTCCGTCACCTCGTCGGTCGGAGCTTCGCCGGCCACCTGGTGCTGATCAGCGGCGAGGACGAACGCATGCTGCAGGCCGCCAGCCGGCTGGTGGAGGCGCACCAGATCAAGATGCTCGGCCATTTGCAGAAGCCGGTGTCCGCGTCCGCACTGGCGGCGTTGCTGACGCAGTGGGCGCCGCCTTCGATGCAGAACCGGTCGCGGGCGGCGAAGGCCGAGTACGACGCCGATGCCGTGCATGCCGCCATCGCCAAGGGCGAGCTGGTCAATCACTACCAACCCAAGGTGGCGCTGGCCGACGGCCGCGTGGTCGGCGTCGAGACCCTGGTGCGCTGGCGGCATCCGGAGGACGGCATGGTCTTTCCCGACCAGTTCATCGGCGTCGCCGAAACGCACGGCCTGATCGACGAACTGAGCCGCGTCGTGCTGCGCGATGCGCTGGCGCAGGCCCGCATCTGGCGCGACGCGGGCCTCGCCTTGCGCGTGGCAGTCAACCTGTCGATGGACAACCTCGGCGCGCCGGCCTTCGCTGATTTCGTCGCCGCCACGGCGGCAACGGCAGGCGTGCCGCCGCCGGACCTCGTGCTGGAGGTAACGGAAAGCCGGCTGATGGCTGACCTGCGCGTGCCGCTCGAAGTGCTGACCCGGCTGCGCCTGAAGCGCTTCCGCCTGTCCATCGATGACTTCGGCACCGGCCATTCCTCGCTCGCCCAGTTGCGCGACATGCCCTTCCACGAACTCAAGATTGACCAGGGTTTCGTGCACCACGCACACGCCAACGCTACCCTGCGCGCAATCCTGGAGGCCAACCTGAGTCTGGGCCGCCAACTGGACATGGAAGTCGTCGCCGAAGGCGCCGAGGACCGGGACGACTGGGACTTCCTACGCAGCGTCCGCTGCGACCTGGTGCAAGGCTATTTCATCGCGCGCCCGATGCCGGCGGCAGACCTGCCCGGCTGGGTGGAGTCCTGGGCTCGTCGAGTGCAGGAGGAAAGCCTGGTCCTGTCTTAGGGCTTAGGGACGACGTGGAATCTCGACGGGAAGCCGACATCGCCATTCGTGAAATCGGGATTCCCGTTTCCTGGTACGCGGCCTACAGCCAGCGCTGAATCGGGTAGCCGCCGACCAGCGGCCGCTGCAGCGCGGCGCGGGCGATCTGGCGGCCCCACTTGAATTCCTTGAACAGCACGATGAAGTTCCACATG
>CAZYTN010000030.1:0-15186 GCA_964650115.1 uncultured Sulfuritalea sp. | reverse complement strand
TTTCGCGCGCCTTGCCCAGCGCGCGGATGATGGCGCCTTCGGCATCGTCCCAGGGAGTAAACAGCACTTCGATCGTACCGGTCGCCGGCAGCGGCGTAGCAACAACGTTGGCGCTGAAAAACAGCGCCAACGTCATTAACAACGACCACCCCCCCAGCCATCGTCCCACGTCCGGCTTTGCACAGCCGGCCGGCTCCGGCAGCACGGAGCAATGCTCCGCGAAACCCTGCCTTCGCCCCGGGGAAGGGGGTGACTGTGGCTCGCGGCCTGCGGCCGCTCGATATTTCACAATCATTTCGACCGCTCCAGCACCGCAGCATAGAAGGCATCGGTGCCGTGCTTCTGCGGCGACAGGCGCATGTCCTCGCCGCAGGCTATGGCGATGCCCTGCGCCGCCAGCACCTCCTGCGCCGGCAGGCGCTGGAAGTCGGCATGCGTGGCGAGGAAGGCATCGACGATGTCCTCGTTCTCTTCGGCGAGGATGCTGCAGGTGGCATACACCAGGCGACCACCCGGCTTCAGCAGCCTGGCCGCGGCGGCGAGGATGGCGGCCTGCTTGACTGTCAGTTCAGCCACGCTCTGAGGCGACTGGCGCCACTTGAGGTCGGGGTTGCGGCGCAAGGTACCCAGCCCCGAACAGGGCGCATCGACCAGCACGCGGTCGGCCTTGCCGGCCAGGCGCTTGACGCGCGTATCGTTCTCGCCGGAAAGGCAGGCCGGATGCACGTTGGACAGTCCGGCGCGGGCGGCGCGCGGCTTCAACTTGGCCAGTCGCTTGTCGGAAACGTCAAAGGCATACAGGCGGCCGGTGGAACGCATCAGCGCGCCGAGGATCAGCGTCTTGCCGCCGGCGCCGGCGCAGAAATCCACCACCATTTCGCTGCGCTTCGGTGCCAGCAGGAAACCCAGCAACTGCGAGCCTTCGTCCTGCACCTCGATGCTGCCGTCGAGCCAGGCCGGATGCTTCTGCAGGTAGGGCTTGGTCTTCAGGCGCAGGCCGAGCGGCGAATACGGACAAGGCATGGCGACGATGCCATCGGCGGCCAGGCGCGCAATCACGCCCTCGCGTTCGGCCTTCAGCGTATTCACGCGCAGGTCGAGCGGCGCTGGGCTGTTCAGCGCGCGCGCCAGCGCCAGCAGTTCTTCCGGCGTCATGCGCGGGATTGGCACGGCCCCCGGCGCGGGGGAATCGTCCGCGCCGCCCCCCGCGGGGGCCAAGTCAATCTTGGGGCGGCCCGTCGATTGACCTGAAAGGCGCTCGACCAGCCAGTCGGGAAAATCCAGTTGCTCGGCCAGCGTCAATTCCGGTTCCGGCTGACGCCGGATGTCCGCCAGCCACTCGGCTTCGCCCGGCAGCAGCGCGCCTTCCAGCTGGCGTTGCGACATGCCGCGCACCCGCGACAAGGACAGCAGCACGAGTTCTCGTGGAGAAATTCGACGCGGCCCGACAGGCTTCGGGCCACGCTTGGGTGTCGCACCGGGGGCAAGAAAGCTGGGTTCGAGGTTCGGCCCGCAGGCGGCGAGGCGTTCCAGCAGGCGCTTGCGGCGCAGCACGGCATAGGCCGTTTCGGCGATGAAGGCGCGGTCGCGGGCGCCGCTCTTGCGCGCGCGGAAGAAGGCCGACAGCGCGGCATCGGCCGGTTGCACGAAGGTCAACAGTTGTGCCGTCGCTGCCACTGCGGCGTTCAGCAGATCGGCGGCGAGACCCTCCGCGCTTGGCGCATCGCCGGCGCCTGGCGCCTGTCGGGCCGAAGCGTCGCTGCGCCGGACGAAGTCCGCTGCACTGCGTGTCGACCGCTGCGGCCGAACCGGTTTCCTGTCCTTGTTCATCCTGGCGTAACCAATAGGTGGGTGGTAAAGCTCATTTTGTCTCAGTTGAAGACAGGTCGTCGGCGATCTGATCGTAAATCTCGCCCTTGCGGTCCGTGATCCGAATCTTCAGGGGCATGCCGCGCGACTGCTCGCCTTCGCCGATGGGCAACCACATTTCGATGATGTCGTTGCCGCTGCGCGCCCTGATGTGTACGGTCCGCCGCTCGCCTGCCGGGAAGTCCAGGGTTTCCTCGCCGAGCACGTCGAAGCGATAATTCGCCAGCTTGCGGCCGGTGGCAATCGGCATCTCGACCGCGCCGCTCCTCGGTGCCAGCAGCACCAGCTGGTAATACATCGAGAGCAGATCCTGGGTGCCCTCGCTGAGACTGTCCTCGCGCCCGGCATAGGCGACGACGCGGCGCACCCAGTCGAAGTTGGCGGTGTCGATGCCGGCCGCGCGCTCGTGGCGGAACTCGCGCGGCTGCAAGCCCGCGTCGGTGATCTCGCCCTGGCTGCTCTGGAATACCTGGACCGGCTTGAACACGGCGGCAATCCCGATGGTCTCGGTCATGCTTTTCAGGCGGTAGCCAAAGCCGTCGTGATCCCAGCTATGCACCGCCTGACCGATGACGAAGCCGCGTTCGCCGCGGGTAATGACGTAGCGCATGCGCCCCCTGCCCGGCAACGCCGTGTTCGCCGGCACCGGTGCGGCAGGTTCAATAGTAGGCGCTGGCGGCACGGCGACCGGCTCCTCGACCGGTGGCGGCGGCGTAGCGACCGGCGGAAGCTCGGAGGGTGTCGCGGCTGCGACTACGGGTTGTGCCGCCGAAGGCGGAGCCGGCTTTCTCGCTGGCCTCGGCGCCGGCTTCGCCACGGGTGCTGCCTCGGTTCGCTCCGGCGCCTTGGCCAGCACCGCGTCGATGGTCGGCGGCAGATCGGAATCGAGCGCGTCCGGCACCACCCAGCCCGGGGCAACCACTGCGGCGACATGGAGCAGGGTCGAAGCCAGCAGCGCAAGAACGAGTGGCATCTCAGACCTGCACCGCAACGGCACGTTCAAGCGCTTTGCGGAACATGGAGGGCGCCGCTCACCGGCGTCTCGCCCGTGAGCCGGGCGCGGCCGTCCTGCAGTTGCAGCCGCGATTCGAGAAACCAGCGTGCGACGCGCGGATAGAGCATGTGCTCCTCGGCCAGGACGCGTGCGGCAAGGCTGGCCTCGTCGTCGTCGACCTGCACCGGCACCGCGGCCTGGGCGATGATCGGCCCGCCATCCAGCGCCGGCGTCACGAAATGCACGCTGCAACCATGCAGCCGGACACCCGCAGCGAGCGCATGGGCGTGGGTCCTGATGCCGGGAAAGGCCGGCAGCAGCGAAGGATGGATGTTCAGCAGACGCCCTTCGAAGCGGCGCACAAAATTGTCGCCGAGGATGCGCATGAAGCCGGCGAGCAGGACCAGGTCCGGCGCGTGGCGCTCGATCTCGGCGGCCAGCGCGGCATCGAAGTCCTCGCGCGAGGCGAAGTCGCGATGATCGACGGCCACCGTGGCGACGCCGCGCGCCGCGGCCAGCGCAAGGCCCGCGGCCTCGGGACGATTGCCGATCACCGCGGCACAGACACCGGGCAGTCCGGCGTCGAGCAGCGACTGCATATTGCTGCCGCGCCCTGAAATGAGAATGACGTAGCGCTTCATCAAAGCCCCCTGACCGGGAGAAACACCGCCGTGGCAAGGTTTTGCACCACCCGGGCGATGATCCGGTGGCCCTTTTCGGCGAGCAGGGCCGAAAGGATGTCGAGATTGCCGATCATCTTGCCGAATTCGCGTTCGAAGCTGAGGTTCGCCGGCTGTGCGCCCGGCGGTATCTCGTTGCTCAGCAGCAGCAAGGCGCCGCTGGCGTCACGGGCGTTGGCGAGTTTCCAGGCGGCGATTTCGAGGTTGCGCGCGCTGTTGTAGATTTTCTGTGCGTTCAGCTCATCGAACATGAAAAATTCCGTCTTTTCCTCGAACGCGACATTCAGCATCCCGCCAACGCCGGCGATGAATACGGCCACCCGGTCGCCTTCGAAATCGACATGCAAGGCCAGCAGGATCGCATCGGTGCCGGACCGGCCCGCTGCCTCCGCCAGACGCCAACCGGTGCGCGGATCAAGCAGGCGATCCAGCGCACGTTCGATGCTGGCATGACCGCCCTTTTTCCACTCGCGCGGATTGCGGCGATAGAGCTTTTCGGCCAGCACCCGCACGCTGGCGAACACCGCGCGTCGATGCGCGTCGGCGACGCGATCGATGTCGCTCTTGCCAACCTGCCTGGGATCGAAGCTCGACGCCGAATTACCCACCGTGCGCGCCGTATCGGCAGTTTGCGCGCAGCCGGTCAGCAGCAGCATGGCGGCGGTCGCCGCGCCGCGCATGATCAGAAGACCTTCGGTGCAAGGCGGTGACGCAACCATGCCAGGAACAGCGGCAGCAGCGACATGCCGATGGTGCCGTAGATGATCAAGGACAGATTGGCCTGGACCCAGGGAATGTTGCCGAACCAGTAACCGGCCAGGCACAGCGAAAAAACCCAGAGGCATGCGCCGGCGAGGTCGAACAGGAAGTAGCGCGGGTAGCTCATCTCGCCGACCCCGGCAACGAAGGGGGCGAAAGTGCGCACGAAGGGCATGAAGCGCGCCACCAGCATGGTCTTGCCGCCATGCACCTCATAGTAGGCATGCGTCATGTCGAAGGCCTTGCGATTGAAATAGCGCGAACCCTCGCCCCAGGCCAGGATGCGCTTGCCTGCCCAGCGCCCGATCCAGTAGTTGGTATTGTCGCCGAGGACCGCCGCCGCGAGCAGCACGGCGATGACGATATTGATGTCGAAACTGCCGCCGCTTGTGGCAGCCAGGGCGCCCGCCACGAACAGCAGCGAATCGCCGGGCAGGAAGGGCGTCACGACGAGGCCCGTCTCGCAAAAGACGATGGCGAAGAGGATGGCGTAGATCCAGGTGCCGTATTGCGCCAGCAGCATGGCGAGGTACTTGTCCACATGCAGGACGATGTCGATGAACTGGGCGAGAAGTTCCACTGGACGGCGGGCGAGAGGCGAAAGGGGCGATTTTACCGGAAGCTATAATCCGTCCCCATGGGAATCATCAAGCCGCTGCCGGACCTCCTGATCAGCCAGATCGCCGCCGGCGAGGTCGTCGAGCGGCCGGCGTCGGTGCTGAAGGAACTGCTCGAAAACAGCCTCGACGCCGGCGCCACACGCATCGACGTGCAGCTCGAAGAAGGCGGCGTGCGCCTGATCCGCGTCGCCGACGACGGCAGCGGCATCGCCGCCGAGGACCTGCCGCCGGCGCTGGCGCGCCATGCCACGAGCAAGATAGCCAGCCTCGACGACCTGGAGCGCGTCGCCAGCTACGGCTTTCGCGGCGAGGCGCTGGCCTCGATCGCCTCGGTCGCCCGCGTCACGCTGACGAGCCGGCACGCGGAGCAGGCCCACGCCTGGCGCCTGCGCAGCGATGCCGACGCGGCTGAACCCGCCGCACTGGCCGGCGGCACGGTGATCGAGGTCGCCGACCTTTACTTCAACACCCCGGCACGGCGCAAGTTCCTCAAGACCGAAGCCACCGAGTTCGCGCACTGCGACGAGGTGCTGCGGCGCATGGCGCTGGCGCGGCCCGATGTCGCTTTCACCCTGAGCCACAACGGAGCCGCAAAACGCCGTCTCGCCAGCGCCGACTTTGCGCGGCGCGCCCGCGAGATCATCGGCGACGAGTTCTTCCCGCATGCGCGCCCGCTCGATGCCGGCGCCGGACCGCTGCGCCTGTCGGGCCTCGCCGCGCTGCCGGCCTATTCGCGTTCCGGGCGCGACGAGCAGTACTTCTTCGTCAATGGCCGCTTCGTCCGCGACAAGCTGCTGACCCACGCCGCGCGCCAGGCCTGGGCCGACATCCTGCACGGGCAGCGCCATCCGGCCTACGTGCTGTTCCTTGAACTCGATCCGGCCGGTGTCGATGTGAATGTGCATCCGGCCAAGACCGAAGTGCGCTTTCGCGATGCGCGCGGCATACACCAGTTCGTCTTCCATGCCCTGCAGCGCACGCTCGCCACGCCGCTCTCTGCAGCAGAACTGGCCACGCCGGCAACAACCGCCTATGCGCCCCCTGCCTTTTCCTACGCGCGGCAGGCCGGCCTCGCGGTCGGCGAGTCGGCGCCCCGGCCCTATCTGGAATTCGCCCGCGCCGCCTTTGAAGCCGTAGCGACCGACGGGGAGCAGCAGCGCACCGTAGCGCCAGCGCCGTCCGCAGGGGATACCGCCCCCGGCTTTGCCAGGGGCATAACTCTCGGCGACGGCGGCGCCGCGCCGCTGCTCGGCTACGCCGTCGCCCAGATCCACGGCGTCTACATCCTGGCGCAGAACGCCGCCGGCCTCGTGCTGGTGGACATGCACGCAGCGCACGAACGCATCCTCTACGAAAAACTGAAGAACAGCCTCGATGCCGGCCCGCCGGCGACGCAGGCGCTGCTGGTGCCGTTGCTGCTGTCGGCCAGCGAAGCCGAAATGGCGACGGCCGGGGAACAGGCAGAAGCACTTGCAGAACTCGGCTTCGCCGTCGCCGCCGCCGGACCGCGCGAGCTTGCCGTGCGCACATTGCCGGCGCTGTTGGCGGGTGGCAACGCGGTCGACTTGGTGCGCTCGCTGCTGAAAGACCTGGCCGAGCATCCCGCCAGCCGCGTAGTCGAAACCCGGCGCAACGAACTGCTGGCGACCATGGCCTGCCACGGCGCGGTGCGCGCCCACCGCATCCTCGGCCTGACGGAGATGAACGCCCTGCTGCGCCAGATGGAAGAAACCGAGCGCGCCGACCAGTGCAACCACGGCCGGCCGACCTGGGTTCAACTGACGATGGCGGACCTCGATCGCATGTTCATGCGTGGCAGGTGATGGTCCAGCCGCCGGCGATTTTTCTCATCGGACCCACGGCCAGCGGCAAGACTTCGCTGGCCTTCGAACTGGCGACGCGCTTTCCCTGCGACATCGTCAGCGTCGACTCGGCACAAGTGTTCCGCGACATGAACGTCGGCACCGCCAAGCCCGACGCGGCGACGCTGGCGCGCTTTCCGCACCGCTTGATCGACCTCATCACGCCCGAAGAACGCTATTCCGCAGCAGCTTTCCGCGGCGACGCGCTGCGTGAAATGGCGGACATCGCCGCGGCCGGCCGCATCCCCTTGTTGGTGGGCGGCACCATGCTCTACGTCAAGGCCCTGCGTGAGGGACTCGCCGACCTGCCGCAGGCGGACGTGGCCCTGCGTGCCGCGATCGATGCCGAAGCCGCCGCGCACGGCTGGCCGGCCCTGCATGCCGAACTGGCGCGGCTCGACCCGGAGACGGCGGCGCGCCTGAAACCGACTGACGCCCAGCGCATCCAGCGTGCCGTGGAAGTGCTGCGGCTCTCCGGGCGTACCCTGGGCAGCTTCTTTGCCGAACAGCAAGCCAGCACCCCGCCCTTCGGCATCCTGACGCTGGCGCTGGTCCCTGAAGATCGCAGCGCATTGCACCGGCGCATCGAACAGCGCTTCGACGCGATGCTGAATGCCGGGTTGGTCGAGGAAGTGCTTGGCTTGCGCGAAAAGTACCGGCTCGACGGCGGCCTGCCGGCTATGCGCTGCGTCGGTTACCGGCAGGTCTGGGACATGCTGGAAGGGACTCTGCCGCGCGCCGAATTGCGCGATCGCGGCATCTTTGCCACGCGCCAGTTCGCCAAACGGCAACTGACCTGGCTGAAGAGCATGGATGAACTGCAGGTCATCGATCCGCTGGCGAGCGACCCGACGGCCGCCGTGCTGGCGGCGGTCGCTGCCCACCTTGGGCAATAGTCGGCGCCGGCGATACGGTAAAGCGCGCTAACCCTTGCGCAGGCCGGCCTCAGACGACGATGGTCTGTGCCTGGCCTTCGCCGCGCGCCTTGATCAAACCGATGTGATGGACCTGCTCGCCCGCCGCGGCAAGCAGTTGCATCGCCGCGCCGGCGTCGGCCTCGGCGACGATCACCACCATACCGATGCCGCAGTTGAAGACGCGATGCATTTCGGCGTCGGCGACCCGGCCTTCCTGCTGCAGCCACTGGAACAACGACGGCAAGGGCCATTCGCTGCGCTCAATGACCGCCGTCAGATGCTCGGGCAATACCCGCGGAATGTTTTCGGTGAGACCGCCGCCGGTGATATGCGCCATGCCCTTGACATTGACGGCCTGTATCAGCGCGAGCAGGGACTTGACGTAAATGCGCGTCGGCGCCATCACCGCGTCGGCCAGCGGGACGCCGCCGATATTCATCTTCAAGTCCGGCCTGGCGCGCTCAAGAATCTTGCGGATCAGCGAATAGCCGTTGGAATGCGCGCCGGAAGAAGCGAGGCCGAGCACCACGTCGCCCGGCCGGATAGCGCGGCCATCGATGATTGCCGACTTTTCCACGGCGCCGACCGCAAAGCCGGCCAGGTCGTATTCGCCGTCGGGGTACATGCTGGGCATTTCCGCCGTCTCCCCGCCGATCAGCGCGCAGCCGGCGAGTTCGCAACCGCGGGCGATGCCTTCGACCACGGTCGCCGCCGTATTCACATCGAGCCGGCCGCAGGCGAAGTAGTCGAGGAAGAACAGCGGCTCGGCGCCCTGTACCAGGATGTCATTGACGCTCATCGCCACCAGATCCTGGCCGACGGTATCGTGGCGGTTCCACTGGAACGCCAGCTTGAGCTTGGTGCCGACGCCGTCGGTGCCGGACACCAGCACCGGCTCGCGAAATTTCTTCGAAATCTCGAACAGCGCGCCGAAGCCGCCGATGCCGGCCAGCACTTCCGGCCGCATGGTGCGTTTCGCCGCCGGCTTGATGCGTTCGACCAGCGCATCGCCGGCATCGATATCGACGCCGGCATCGCGATAGGTGAGCGGGGACGGGGATGGGCTGGAAGCAGTCAAGATGAAGTCCTTGGAGACGCAGGCGGAATGAAGGGGAACAGCATGGATTGGCGCCGGATGGGCGATAATCGGCGCTGACAACCACAGCGAATCTGCGAATTTTACCGGAAATGACCTCGCCTCCAGATGCCATGCGCAGTGACCGCCGGCAAACCACCCTGTGGCTTGCCGGCGGAGTGGCGATTCTCGCCCTGCGCGAATTACGCACGCAGTATCTCGCCTGCCGCGTCGATCGGGGAGCCTGAATGGAGACGCGGCAACAGCAGATGCTGCTCGACCTGAAGCCGGAGCAGCCACCGACACTGATCAATTTTGTCGTCGGCGCCAACGCCGAACTGGTCGCGCGCCTGCGCGGCCTGGGCGACACCGGCAGTTTCGAGGCCCTCTACCTCTGGGGCGATGCGGGCTGCGGCAAGAGCCACCTGCTGGCGGCCACCGCCGCAAGCGCGCACAACCGGCGACCGGTGGTCCATCTGCATGCAGCCGAGGCAGGGGCCGAACTGCCGCTCACCCCCGGCAGCCTGCTGGTGATCGACGACATTCAACAACTCGGCACCGAGACCCAGGTCGCGTTGTTTCGCGCCTTCAACACGGCGCGCTTCCTCGGCCTCGCCCTGTTGCTGGCAGGCAATGAGCCTCCCCTGCGGCTCGATCTGCGCGAAGACCTGCGCACCCGCATCGGCCAGACCCTGATCTACGAAATCCAGTCGCTCTCGGATGACGAAAAGGGCGCCGCCTTGCGCCGCCACGCCATCGAGCGCGGCATGCTGATGGATTCCGGCGTGGTCCAGTACCTGCTGCGCCACGGCCGCCGCGATCTGCCCTCGCTGATGGCAATGCTGAACAGCCTCGACCGCGCCTCGCTGGAACAGAAACGTCCGCCCACGCTGCCGCTGCTGCGTGAATTGATGCAGATCTCTCTGGATCTCGACAAAGAATGAAGCTCGCATTGTTCGACCTCGACAACACCCTGCTCAACGGCGATTCGGATTTCGAGTGGGCGCAGTTCCTGATCGGCAAGGGCGTGCTCGACCGCGAAGTCCATGAAGCGACGAACATCGAGTTCTTTGAACAGTACAAGGCCGGCACGCTGGACATCCATGCCTTCCTCGATTTCCAGCTGGCGCCGCTGGCGCGCCATTCACGCGCCGAACTCGACGCCTGGCATCGCGAATTTCTCGCCACGCGCATCCGTCCGCTGATCGGCCCGGCGGCGCGCGCGCTGGTGCAGCGGCACGCCGTGGCCGGCGACCTGCTCGCCATCGTCACCGCCACCAACAGCTTCGTCACCGGGCCGATCGCCCGCGAGTTCAACATCGCGCACCTGATCGCGACCATCCCGGCGCAGGAGAGCGGCCGCTTCACCGGGCAGCCGCGCGGCACGCCTTCGTTTCGCGAAGGCAAGATCGAGCGCGTCGATGCCTGGCTCGAATCGCTCGGCCTCTGGCTCGGCAGTTTCGAGCAAAGCTGGTTCTACAGCGATTCGCACAACGACCTGCCGCTGCTGGAAAAGGTCACGCACCCGGTGGCGGTCAATGCCGACGCCAAGCTGGCGCAAGTCGCCGCCGAGCGCGACTGGCTGCGGATCAGCCTGCGCGGCTAAGCCGCCGTACCGGTAGCGCCGACTTTTACCGGATGGCAGGCAACGGCAGCGACGATTCGGGTATACTCCGCCCCCTGCAAACGGCCGTGAGCGCAAAGCTCGTCGCCGTTTTCGGAGACGTGGCCGAGTGGTCGAAGGCACGCCCCTGCTAAGGGCGCATCTGGGCAAAACCTGGATCCAGGGTTCGAATCCCTGCGTCTCCGCCAGTATTTCAGACAGGACGCCCCTTTCGGGGCGTTTTGCCTTCCTACCCATCGGCTCTCGCCAAAGCGGAGGCGTGGACGACTCACCTTCAGTGATTCATTGAGGTAAAGGCATCCATCAAGGTTTGCGCTGTATCAATAGTCTTAATATGATTTTGGCGTACGGTGGAAGCATTGGATATGCAAGCGACTTCCCATATGCTTATTTTCGTGTGAAATACGAGATGCTGTCGATAGGCCGTCCTGCCGAATGGGAATATTTCCAACATATCAAAAATCGTAAGGACAGATGAAGGCATCCATGCGAAACACGGACACCCGCTCGGCTCTTGCCCGTTTCGCTGGGGCAGCAGCGTTGTTTCTGGCCATCGGCGCGATCGAAGTACATGCCGCCGATGCTGAAATCATCGCGGTCACGGGCAAAGGCGACAAACGCGACACGGCCCAGGTCGACTGGATCCCAGCCGCTCCCAAGCAGACCGTAAAGCCCGGCGGCTTCGTCCGCACGCGCGAACTGAGCCAGATGGCGCTGCTGTTGCCGGACCGCACGCAATTGCGGCTGAACCAGAACAGCCAGATGCAGATCAAGACCGTGGCGGACGCCGCCGAATGGAGCCAGAACGCGGTAAAGCTGAATGCCGGCCGCGCCTGGAGCCAGGCGCGACCACCCACGGCACAGTCAGGCAGCGGAACCCAGCCCGCACGAATCAGCATGGAGACACCCTCGGCCACGCTTTCGATCCGCGGCACGGACTGGGAGGTGGAAGTGGGACCCGACGGCCGCACCCAGCTGGTGGTCCTTTCGGGCATAGTCGACATGGCCAACGAGCAGGGCACGATGAAAGTCGGCGCTGGCGAGACGGCGGTGGCCGAGATCGGCAAGGCGCCGGTGCGACTGCTGCTCAGCAACCCCGCGACGCGGGTCCAGTGGGTAACCGCGTGGCAGGTTCAACCGAGGCGCTGGGTTCCGCAGCCGGGTCCGGTTCTGTCGCCCGTCGTCGCGCTGCTGGAGGCGGGCGACTACGCCGCGGCGATGCAGCGACTCGCGCTGCCGCCGGCATCTGCGGAGCGCGATCTGTTGAGCGCGGATCTCGCCATGATGAGCGGCGACATCCTCGGGGCGACGAACTTGCTCGGCCCGCATGCCGGCAATGGCAAGGGGAATCCCCGCGCCAGCGCACTGCTGGCGCGAGTGCTTCTCGCGCGCGGCGACGCGGATGCCGCCGCCGCCCTGCTGGCGGCGGCGCGCGCGGTGCATCCGCGAGATGCGGAGATCTGGCTGGCCACGGCAGACCTGGCACTGTTCCAGGGAGATGCCACGGCGGCGCGCGCGGCATTGACGACAAGCCTCGAGACGGATCCCGAAAACGCCGACGCATGGCTTGCGCGCGGCAGCCTGGAAACCGAGTACGAGAAAGTTCGCGCCGCCCGCGGCGCCCTCGATGCCGCCCTGGCTGCCCGGCCGGGCTTTCCCAGTGCGTTGGCCCAACGTGGAACGCTGGAGACATTCGCCGACGATTTCGAGTCCGCCCGCGGTTTCTACGAGCAGGCGCTGGGCGCCGCACCGGACAACTATATTGCGCTGACGGGCCGCGGCATCCTCAAACTGAAAACCGGCGACAGCAGTGGCGCGCTCGAGGACTTCATGCGCGCGGGAGTGATCGAGCCGCGCTACGGACGTGCCTGGCTTTACTCGGCCGCGGCCTTCTACCAACTGGGCGAAACGCAGCACGCCCAGGAGGCGCTGCGCAAGGCGGCACAACTCGATCCGCGCGATCCATTGCCCCATGTCATGCTCGGACTGATAGCAAGCGACCAACTGGATCTTGGTCAAGCGGTTGACGCGGCGCGGAACGCGCAGGAACGCATGCCCTATCTGAAATCCCTGAATCAAGTCCTGACCGACCAGAAGGGCAACGCCAACGTCGGCAACGCCCTGGCCGACTTCGGCATGGACGAATGGGCACGCCAGTATGCCACCTCGGGCTACTCACCCTGGTGGGCAGGAAGCCACCTGTTCATGTCCGACCTCTACACCTCGGGTTACAACAAGAACTCCGAACTCTTCCAGGGCTTCATCACCGACCCGACGGTCTTCGGCGCTTCCCAGCGAAAATCGTCGCTGGTCCCGACACCCGGACATCACGGACGCGTGGATCTCTACATGGAGCAGGCGGATTGGCGGCAGAACGCCCTGGTCGGCACCGCGAACGGCCTGGTCACAACGCCGGTTCCACTGGCTTATTTCTTCAGCGGCGATTTTTCAAAAGGCGACTCGCGACGCGTCGGCGATTCGGCTGACGGGACCAACTACACGCTGGGCCTGGGGTGGCGCCCGCACTATGCACTCGACGTCTTCCTGTTCGGCACGGATACCCGCATTCGCGGAGATTTGCACAGCCCTACCTTGCCGAACGACAAGATATCAATTGACGATTCACGCTTCGATCTGGGCTTCAATGTAAAGCTGGATTTCAATAACCAGCTTTGGCTGAAGTACGGCTCCGGCCGCCAGTCCGCGCTGGTCAGGGGTACGGTGGCGATACCGCCGCTGGGGGTCGTGCCGCTGGAGCAGTTCCATTCACGCGTTACCCAAAGCGATGCGCAGTTCCGTCACGTATTCGCTCCCATCGAAGGAGCCTGGCTGTCATGGGGCTACGAAGACTCGGAACAGGAGAAGCCGGCCAACTTCGCTGTTGGACTGACACCCGCGGTGCAACTGACTATCCACGAGATTGCCAAGCTGCGCAGCCGGGATGCCTATATTGTGGCGCGCGCGCCGCTAACCGGTACTTTGCGCGGAGAAATTGGAGCGTTCGATCAACGCACCCGCTTCAGGCAACGGTCGGAAACTCGCGTAAATGGGGCAATCTTCGGCACACCGACCAGCAATCCGCGCGATTTTTCCGAAACCAATTGGCGCGGCGGCATGCAGTGGCAGATCGGGCCGCAATCGACAATTACCGCCGTCAATCAGAAATGGCGCCGGCCCGCTGACGTCGGCAGTCTTGCGCCGGTCGATACGCTGGGCATCGCGGTCAATGACCAGCTGACCACGAATGGCGGCCTCTACCGCCGCAACCGGCTCCAGGTCGATTACGAGGCAGGCGCCGCAACGTTTGTAAAAGGCTTTGCCGACCATGAGGTCATCAAGAACATCAGTTCGCCGCTTACCGTGGTCGTGCCGGATCTGCAACTCACGCAGCTCGAAAGCCTGCGCAATCGAACCGACGTATTCACCGTTCAGCCGGAACTCGAGGAAGCACCGCAATTTCTCGAAGGCCGCGTTACATCTTACGGCGTCGCGCTCAATCACATGATCAGCCGTGAGCAAACCATCGCCGTGCGCTACCGCCACGCCGATGCCGAGCAAACAGGCGTCCGCAAGGGACTGCAGATTCCTTACCTGCCACGCGATTACCTCCGCCTCGCCAGCCAGTGGTCACTGCCGGAGCGCTGGCTGCTGGGGGCGACGGCCACCTGGCGCAGCGAGCGTTTCCGCGACGAACCCAATACCGATGCCCAGCGCATCGACGCCGGTTGGATATTCAGGCTCAGCACCTATTGGGAAAGCGCCGACAAGCGCTGGATCGCACAGGCGATCCTGGACAATCTGCGGCACAACCGCAACAGTTCCGACAATCAGAAGTCGCAGGTGATCCTGCGCGCGAGCTACCTGTTCTGAGAGCTCTGAGATAGCGGGCGCGTCAGCCCTTCTCAAGCGCCACGGAGCCGTCCCAGGCAGCAGGCGCGTTGCGCTCGAACTCGTCGATCCTCCCCAGGAAAACCGGTGCCAGCGTGTCGTCCGCATAGTCCGCGCGGATTTGCTGCCACATGGCACGTGCGGCCGGCCAATCCGCATTGCGATAGGCGACAATCGCACCTTCGGTTTGCGCAATCAGATGAACGTCATCACACGGCGTAAAGATGTCCACCGGTAGCGCCTTGCCCTTGACGCGGACTCTATCCACAGGGCGCAAGGAAATACCATTCATCAGTCCTTCGACCGTCGCGGCGGACAACAGGATGCAAGTGCCATAGGTCTTGTTAACACCCTCAAGGCGCGCAGCGAGATTCACGGTGTCGCCAAGTGCCGTGTAATCGAAACGCTCTTCCGAACCCATGTTCCCCACGATGGCAGGGCCCGTGTGCAGACCAATGCGCTGGTGCACCGCGCTTGCCCCCATCTCGGCAAATTGCGGTTGCAGCCGGTCCATCGCGTCCTGCATGGCGATGGCTGTCTCGACCCCATGGCGGGCATGCAGCAGATCATCGAGGGGAGCCCCCCAGAACGCCATGATGGCATCGCCGATGAACTTGTCCACCGTTCCACCGCTGGCGATGATGATCCGGGTCATCTCGGTCAGGTAGAGGTTGATGATCCGCGCCACTGCCTCGGGCGGGAGGTTTTCCGACAAGGTAGTAAAGCCTGAAAGATCGGAAAACAGCAGCGTCAGTTCACGTCGCTCGCCACCCAGGCGAACCAGGTCGGGATTGGCCACCATCTGCTCCACCACTTCCTTCGCCACGTACTTCGAAAATGCCCTCTTGATCTGCCACGCACGGCGGCGTTCCACAAAATAGGAAAGCATGCCCATGCC
>CAZYTN010000029.1:3934-15540 GCA_964650115.1 uncultured Sulfuritalea sp. | reverse complement strand
TAATCAAGCTTGAGCGGTTCCTGCATGTAGAACACCACGAAGGGAACGAATACGGTGAGAGTGATTGCTTCCTGCATGATCTTCAGCTGGGCCAGCGACAGTTCATGGTGGCCGATGCGGTTGGCCGGCACCTGCAGCAGGTACTCGAACAGCGCAATGCCCCACGAGGCCAGCGCGGCAATCCACCACGGCCGGTCGTTGAGATTCCTGAGATGGGCGTACCAGGCGAAGGTCATGAAGACATTCGATGCCGTGAGCAACAGCGTGGTCTGCCATACCACCGGGACAGGCATGACCGACGACATGGTTCAGGTCACCTGCGGCAACAGCTTTTCGATCTGCTGGCCAGCACATCCCAACAGCAGTTCGGCCACCGCACCGCGACCGGGAATAGTCAGATGCGGCGCGATTTCGGCCAGAGGCGCCAGCACGAATGCACGCTCGTGCAGCCGCGGGTGCGGCAGAATAAGTTGCGGGTCGTCGCTGACCTCGTCGCCGTAGAGCAGCAAATCGAGATCCAGCGTGCGCGGCGCATTTTTCACGCTGCGCCGGCGACCGAAACGTGCCTCGATCTCGAACAGCGATTCCATGAAAGTCGGCGCCGGCGACACGGCGATCAGTTCGACCACGGCGTTGATGAAGTCCGGCTGGTGCCTGAGGCCCATGGGTGCCGTACGATACAGTGAAGACGCGGCGACGAATTCGGTCTGCGGCAACTCGCGCAGGGCAAGAATCGCCGCCTGCACCGTCAGCACCGGGTTTCCCAGATTGGCGCCCAGCGCGATGAAACAACGCTGGCCCACGTCAGGCTTCGCTGCTTGTGCCGCTGGCCATGTCACCGCTGCCGCTGTCACCCTCGCCCGCCGACTTCTTGCCACGGACACGACGCCGGCGCTTCCTGGGGCCGCTGTCGGGAAGCAGCAGGGCCTCGCGTCCCTCATGGTCGGCATTCTGGAAATCGTGCCACCAGGTCGCGATTTCCATCTCGATCTCGCCGCTCTCGGCGCGCAGCGCGAGGAAATCATAGCCGGCGCGAAAACGCGGCAGTTCGATCAGGCGGTAGGGCGATTTCCCTGCCCGCTTCTCGAAGCGGGGCTGCAGTGCCCAGATGTCCTTGATGTCGCCGGCGATGCGGCGCGTGATGGCGAGCTTTTCGCCCTGCACGTTCAACACCTCGTCCATCGCCTCGTACAGCGCGGGAATCGGCACTTCGCCGCGGGACTTGCGCGCGTCCCAGGCGGCCAGGACTTCATGCCACAACAGGGTGGCGAACAGGTAGCCGGGCGACAATGACTTGCCAGCCTTGACGCGCGCATCGGTGCCGGCCAGCGAGAGCATGACGAACTTCTCGCCCAGCGGCTGCTCCAGAATCACATCCAGCAGCGGCAGCAGGCCGTGATGCAGGCCGTCGTCGCGCAAGCGATGGACAGCCTCGACCGAATGCCCGGAAAACAGCAGCTTCAACATCTCGTCGAACAGGCGCGCCGCCGGCACGTTCTCCATCAACTCCGCCATTTCGCGAATCGGCGCCCGCACCGCAGGATCCAGCGCCAGACCCAGCTTGGCGGACAGGCGCACGGCGCGCAGCATGCGCACCGGATCTTCGCGATAGCGCTGCCTGGGATCGCCGATCATGCGCAGCGTCTTTTGCTGCAGGTCGGCAACGCCGTGGTGATAATCGATCACCGTTTCCGAGGACGGATCGTAGTACAGGGCATTGACCGTGAAGTCGCGCCGTGCGGCGTCTTCCGCGATGGAGCCGAAGACGTTGTCGCGCAGCACGCGGCCATGCTCGTCCTTGACGGTATGGACATCGTGCGCGGCGCGGAAGGTGGACACCTCGAGCGTCTCGCCGCCCTGCATCACATGCACGATCTGGAAACGACGGCCGATGATGCGGGCACGACGGAACAGCGCGCGCACCTGCTCGGGCGTGGCATCGGTGGCGATGTCGTAGTCCTTGGGTTCGATGCCGGCAATCAGGTCGCGCACGGCGCCGCCGACGATATAAGCCTTGTGGCCGGCCTGTTGCAGGGTTTCGCAGGTACGGCGGGCCCCCAGCGAGACGCGCTCGCGACGAATGCCATGGCGCGCCACGGGAATCATGGCCGGGCCGTGGGATGACGGGGACTCGCCACGACGAAACACATGGCGCAGGAACTTGCGGATCATTAGCGAGGTATTTGAACCATGCAGGGTCTGCTTCGGGAGGCGGCAATGATAGCGGAAAACGAGGCGAGGCCGAGTTTCAGCGCAGGCTAATGCCTGCGACAGCAGGCGTTACGCCGAAGCTAAACAGCCTTGCAGCCGCAGATTTCGGGCAGCCGGAGCACCTGCTTCCGTTAAAATCAGCCGTTTTCAGCCATCGCAATACCTATGGAACTCGCCAAGAGCTTTGAACCCGCCGAAATCGAGCGGCGCTGGTACCCGATCTGGGAGTCGCGCGGCTACTTTGCCGCCGGACTCGATACTGCCAAGGCAGACAATTTCTGCATCCTGCTGCCGCCGCCGAATGTCACCGGCACCCTGCACATGGGCCACGGCTTCAACCAGGCCATCATGGATTCGCTGACGCGCTACCATCGCATGCGCGGCGACAACACGCTGTGGCAACCGGGCACCGACCACGCCGGCATCGCGACGCAGATCGTGGTCGAGCGGCAGCTCGACGCGCATGGCATTTCCCGCCACGATCTCGGCCGCGAGAAATTCCTCGAAAAAGTCTGGGAGTGGAAGAAATACTCGGGCGACACCATCACCCGCCAGATGCGTCGGCTCGGCGCCTCGCCCGACTGGTCGCGCGAGCGCTTCACCATGGACGCGGGCCTGTCGAAGATCGTCACCGAGACCTTCGTCCGCCTGCACAAGGAAGGCCTGATCTACCGCGGCAAGCGGCTGGTGAACTGGGATCCGAAATTGCTCACCGCCGTGTCCGACCTCGAAGTCGTCAACGAGGAAGAGGACGGCTGGCTTTGGCATATCCGCTATCCCCTGGCCGATGGCAGCGGTAGCCTCACCGTTGCCACCACGCGCCCGGAAACCATGCTCGGCGACGTCGCCGTCATGGTGCATCCCGAGGACGAACGCTACGCCCATCTGGTCGGCAAGCACGTTGTATTACCGCTGTGCGACCGCGAAATACCGATCATTGCCGACAGCTACGTCGACAAGGAATTCGGCACGGGCGTGGTCAAGGTGACTCCGGCCCACGACTTCAACGACTGGCAGGTCGGCCATCGCCACGGCTTCGCGCCGATCGGCATCCTGACGCTGGATGCCCGCATCAACGAGCACGGCCCGGAGAAGTATCGCGGCATGGATCGCTTCGAGGCGCGCAAGCTCATCGTCGCCGACCTCGAAGCGCAGGGCCTGCTGGACAGCGTGAAGCCGCACAAGCTGGTGGTGCCGCGCGGCGACCGCACCGGCGTCATCATCGAACCCATGCTGACCGATCAGTGGTTCGTCGCCATGAGCAAGCCGGGCGCAGATGGCACCAGCATCGCCGGCAAGGCACTGGAATGCGTGGCCTCGGGCGAAATCCGCTTTGTCCCGGAGAACTGGGTCAATACCTACAACCAGTGGCTCAACAACATTCAGGACTGGTGCATTTCGCGCCAGCTCTGGTGGGGCCACCAGATTCCGGCCTGGTACTCGGACGACGGCCGCTTCTATGTCGCCCACGACGAGGCCGAGGCCTACGAGCAGGCAAAGCGCGACGGCTATACGGGCGGCCTCGAGCGCGATCCCGACGTGCTCGACACCTGGTACTCGTCGGCGCTATGGCCCTTCTCGACCCTGGACTGGACCCCGGAGTGGCCGGCGAAGAGCAACCCGGCGCTCGACCTCTATTTGCCCTCGACGGTGCTGGTCACCGGCTTCGACATCATCTTCTTCTGGGTGGCGCGCATGGTCATGATGACCAAGCACATTACCGGCAAGATTCCGTTCCGCGACGTCTACGTCCACGGCCTGATCCGCGACGCGGAAGGCCAGAAGATGAGCAAATCCAAGGGCAATGTCCTCGACCCGATCGACCTGATCGACGGCATCACGCTCGACGATCTGGTCAAGAAGCGCACCACCGGCCTGATGTACCCGAAGGACGCGGCCAAAATCGAGAAGCGCACCCGCCGCGAGCACCCCAACGGCATTGCCGGCTTCGGTACCGACGCGCTGCGCTTCACCTTTCTTTCGCTGGCTTCGCCGGGACGCGACATCAAGTTCGACATGCAACGCTGCGAGGGCTATCGCAACTTCTGCAACAAACTGTGGAACGCGACACGCTTCGTGTTGATGAATTGCCAGGGACAGGATTGCGGCCTCGCCCCGCACGGTTCCGACGCCTGCAACGGCGGTTATCTGGATTTCTCGCCGGCCGACCGCTGGATCGTCAGCCGCCTGCAGAAGGTCGAGCAGGAGGTGGCGCAGCATTTCGCCGACTACCGCTTCGACCTGCTGGCCCGCACGATCTACGAGTTCGTCTGGGACGAGTATTGCGACTGGTATCTGGAACTGGCGAAGGTACAGGTGCAACAGGGCAGCACAGCGCAGCAGCGCGCCACGCGGCGCACCCTGGTGCGCGTGCTGGAAACCGTGCTGCGCCTCGCGCATCCGCTGATCCCTTTCATCACCGAGGAACTCTGGCAGACCGTGGCACCGCTGGCCGGCCGCGCCGATGCCGCAGACACCGGGAAATCGCTGATGCTGCAGACCTATCCGAAGGCCGACTTGTCGCGCTGTGACGCCGCGGCCGAAGCCTGGGTCGCAAGGCTCAAGGACATGATCAACGCCTGCCGCAGCCTGCGCGGTGAAATGAACGTCTCGCCGGCCCAGCGTGTGCCATTAGTCGGCGCTGGCGACACGGCGGTTCTGAATGCCTATGCACCCTATCTGGCCTCACTGGCCAAGCTCTCCGAAGTCACGACAGCGGAAACGCTGCCCGACTCCGACGCCCCGGTGCAGATCGTCGGCGAATTCCGCTTGATGCTGAAAATCGAGATCGATGTCGCCGCCGAAAAGGAGCGGATGGGCAAGGAAATCCTGCGCATCGAAGGCGAGATCGCCAAGGCCGAAAATAAACTCTCGACCGAAAGCTTCATCGCCCGCGCTCCCGCCAGCGTGGTGGCGCAGGAGCGGGAGCGCCTGGCCGGCTTCCGGGCCACGCTGACAAAGCTCGTGGCGCAGAAGGAACGGTTGGGCTCTTGACCCGTTGCAGCTAACGGATTGTCGATTGCAATGACAATCCTCTGATTAACGGCCTGCGGCCCCGTGTTCTCGTCGCCACGCAGCGAACGCAAGTCAAGCTAACCCGTCCTAGCGATAGCGCTTCAGATACATGGTTTCGAACAAGTCCTTGGCGCCGTGCATCAGCTTCAGCGGCGGCAAGGCCCAGGCGGAAGACTCGGTGCCCCGCACCAGCATTCCGGCATCGAGACTGTCGACGATGCACATCAGTTCCGCCTTGAAAGTCGCGGCCGGCGCCCGGCCGGCCAATTCGGCCAACAGGTTCTCCGCCGCCGCCGCTGCCTGCAGATCGGCCATGTGCGCCTGCTTGGGCATCCAGTCGGGTCCGGGGAAGCTGCCCGCGTCGCCGACCACATAAACCTTCTCGCGGCCGCCGACGCGGCAATGCGCATCGGCCTCGATCAGGCCGCCCGGTGAGCGCGGCAGATCGGTGTTGTCGAACCAGGCGTTGCCTGTCATGCCCGGTATGAAGACGATGATGTCGGCGGCAAACTCGGTGCCTTCCGTCTTTACCCTGGCGGACTCGAAGCTGACCAGCTTGTGGCCGAGATAAGTGTCGATTTCGCGGCGCTGCATTTCGGCCATCAGGCGCCTTACCGCTTTCTCGCCTAGGCGATTTCCCGGATTGGGCATGGGATTGAAGAAGGCCAGCTTGATCCGCTCGCGCCGCCCCTCGCGCCGCAACTGAGTATCGAGTCCGAACAGGAATTCGAAGATCGGACCGCCGCGCATGGCCGTCGGCTCATTCGGGTTGCCGGCGAAACCGAGGGCTATTGTCCCGGTTTGCAACGCGGCGACCCGCTCGCGCAGGCGTTCCACGGGCGCAATGCCCTCGCAAGGCAGGATCGCGTGTTCGATGCCCGGCAGTTTCTTGATGAAGCGACCGCCACAGGCGATTATGAGACCATCGTTCTTGATCGGTCCCGCCGACGTCGGCACGGTGCGCCCGCCATCTTCGATGCCCGTGGCTTCGCCGACCATGAAGTGGATGTTGTGCTTGCGCAGGAAGTTGTCGAGTGGTATGACAATATCCTGGGGCTTGCGCTTGCCCGACGGCAGCCAGATGAGGCTGGGCAGGTAGATGAGTTCGGGGCGTGGCGCAATCAAGGTGACATGCACATCGGCATCGAGCCGACGCAGGCTCCGTGCCGCGGTCAGTGCAGCGAAGCCGCTGCCGATGATGCTGATCTTCCCGGTCATCATTTTCTCCGTTGCCAGGCAAGCTCAAGATCCGGCTGCCCTCATTGAATGCGCTGCTCG
Organism: uncultured Sulfuritalea sp.; assembly: GCA_964650115.1. Classification (GTDB taxonomy): domain Bacteria; phylum Pseudomonadota; class Gammaproteobacteria; order Burkholderiales; family Rhodocyclaceae; genus Sulfuritalea. Next base: position 9,036 of record CAZYTN010000029.1, on the reverse strand, counting down.
ATGCTTCCCGTTATGGCGACGAAGCGTCCTCACGGCAAGCCGGCCGGCGCGACGGATTCCAACGCCATTGCAAGTGGTCGGCCACCGGGAAGGAGTATAGCCGTCCCCATGCGCCGGTCGCGCGCAGGCAAGTCACTCATCAGCGCTGTTACCGAGGGAGCATCATGCCAGCGGGCGCCCGCATAAAGCCGGCTCGCTGCCTTTGGCGCGACAAAGGAGGCTATTGCGGTTCCGCAGCGAGCGTCGGAAACAGTAGTCATTTCGGCCGGGCGATGGAAAATTCGACCAGGGAAAACTTCATCAATTTCTCCTTGCGATGCTAGAACCGGCACCAAAACCTGGCGCCGGTTCCGCACATCAGAAAACCAGCACCTTGTCGGCCCACACGGTCCACTCGGTCAGGATATCCATGGTGCCGCGCCTGGCACCCTCGATCAGGCGCTCCTCGGCCATGCCGCGCGCGTCCATGCAGGTGCCGCAAACCGAGATCTCGCCTTTGCGGCGAACCACCCCACCGAGCATGTCACCAAGGTTGTAGTAGCCCTGCGGCACCTTTTGGCCTGCGGCAGCGCAGGCGGCGGCGTCGCCCATCAGGAACACGCGAACTTCTTCATTGGCGTTCAGCAAGGTACGGGCGAGACGCGCGGCGTTGTAGCTGCGTTCGGTGCCATAGGGCGGATCATTGAGGATGAACAGATTCTTTGCCATTTCATTTGCCTCCGGTCTTGATGGTGGATTTCAGAGCTGCGAAGTTCTGGTGAATTCTGCCGTGATCGATGGATCATAATCTAACAACCATTAGATCCATCTAACCGACGCGGGGCATAATTGTCAAGAAACTCGTCACAGTATTTGACAGATGATCGACTAACCCCTAGATTGAGCGGCATGAACGATCCGCGACACATCAAGGACCTGCTCTACGAACAGGTGGCCCGCATCGGCAAGGCGGCGTCCAGTCCGAAGCGACTGGAACTGATCGAACTTCTATGCCAGGGCGAAAAGACAGTGGATACGCTGGCACGAGAAGCTTCCATCAGCATGAAACTTGCCAGTGCGCACTTGCGCGAACTGCGTGCGGCGCGCCTCGTGGAAACCGAGAAGCAGGGTAAATACGTGATCTACCGCATCGCCAATCGGGCGGTCGCCGAATTCTGGGTATCGATCCGCTCGCTCGCCGAGGATCGACTGGTGGAACTGCGCGTAGTGATCGAGCAGATGGTGAGCCACCCCGGGGAACTGGCGCCCCAGGATCGGGACAGCCTCGTCAGAATGGCGCGCAAAGGCGATGTCGTGGTGCTCGACGTGAGACCGGCGGATGAGTTTCTCGCGGCTCACCTACCGTTCGCTCGCTCGATCCCGATCGACGAACTGAAGCATCGACTCTCTGAACTGCCAAAAGGAAAGATGGTTGTCGCATATTGCCGCGGCCCATACTGCCTGATGGCGCTTGACGCAGTAGAACTGCTGCGCAAGAAAGGGTACGACGCGATGCGCCTGCCGGAGGGTGTGGCCGAGTGGGGTATCGCGCCGGTACGGTGAAAAGTCGGCGCTGGCAAGGCGGCGACTTCACAGGATTCGCCACGTTTCCTGGCCTCGCCGGCTACCGGGGCAAACCCCAAAAAAAGCCCGGCTCATGGCCGGGCTGTTTAACGTAGCAGGCAGCGTTATCGATTGGTCAGCGCGCGTCTTTCTTTCCGCCCACCGTCAGTGACAGGGCTTCGCGAATCGCCTCGGGCGACTTCATGATGTTCATGAAGCTGTTGGCGCCCATCATCGACAGATCAGGAAAGCTGACGGCGATGCGGAAGCGCGCGTACTGCGCATAAACAGTCTTGTCCGAGACGAGGATGTCATACGGGAGATGCGCCGCCGACTTGACATCCTTGAAGTCGATCTCGCTCATCAGATAGGCGTCGTCCATCATCTTGCTGTCGCCCGGACCTTTCATCGCCACTCCGAACAGCACTTCCTTCTTGCCGGCGACGTCGACGCGATAGACCTTGGTCACGCCCTGCTTGCCCGCGGCCAGGCCGGCCTCAACCGCCTTCACGGCCTCCTCGTGGCTGCCGTACTTGACGAACTCGTTTGGCTCATTGAAGTACTCCATGCCGAAGGCGTAGTGGTACTTGCGCAACTGCTCCGCGGTCAGGCCCTTGGCACCGAACTCCTCGATCTTGCCCAGCGCCGCCTGCAGTTTGGCCGCAGTGTCCTTGAGGTCGCCGTTCATGCGGTAGACATTGGCCCAGTAGGTTGGATTGGTATACGAAACCTGGACGTCGTTGCCGACCTTGACCACGGCCACGCGCATCGCCGCACCAAAGCCGCCATGCTCCGACTTCGCAGCGGTGCTGCGCAGTTCGTCGTTGGTGACGCCGATGACCGTCGTGTTCGCATACGGCGAATAGCTGCCGGCAACGGTGAAGCCCGCCTTGTTCAATGCGGCCTTGGTCGCTTCAACCTTCTGCGCCACATCGCCCGCCCCTTTTGAAGCCAGCACGAAGGGTTTCAGCATCGCATCCTGTGCAAAGGCAAGCGTTGCGCTGAGCGCGAGGATCAACAAGCTAAGTTTTTTCCAGATGCTGGACATATCTCTCTCCGTTGGGCAAGTGTGGTTTTGGAATTTTGAAAACGAAGTTTCAGTGGAGGCTAACGCCAGCTTTATTGGCGTTATGCCAAAACTAAAACCTCCTGTTTCAGTGGAGGCTAACGCCGGCCTTATTGGCGTTAAGCGCAGCGGCCGTAACTAAAACAACAAGGGCTGGAAGCGTTGCCGCTTCCAGCCCTTGTCCTGGAACTACTGCATCATAGGCGATTAGAACTTGATGCCGTACGCAATACCCAGCGAATCCTGATACATCTTGAGCTTTTCCGTGCTTGGGCCGATACCAAGCAGCGCTGTTGCCGAAGGACCGGAAACCGAATTGCTGAAGGCATGCATATAGGCCACCGTAAGTTCCGACTTATTGGCCATGGTCCAGGTGCCGCCCAAGGTCAGGTGCTGCTCCACCACGGCCGGCGCGATGATGTTGAAGGTCACGCTGTCCTGATCGTCGCGGATCGGCGATTTGCCATAGTTGTAGCCGGCGCGCAGCATCAGGTCCTTGCTGTATTCGTACTCCACTCCGAGCTTGTATGCCGTCTGGTCGCGCCACTTGAAGCCGGAACCATTTTTTGAGCCCAGCGGATCGGCAGGAGGCGCCAACAGGCTGTTCATGACACCGTTGGCAACAGACTTTACGTCGGAATAGTTGATCTGCTGGATGTCGAAGGCAATGTTCAATTTCGGTGTTGCCTTTACTGCAATGCCGAAGTTGAAGTTCTCGGGGATATCGAAATCGCCCTTCTCCGCAAACAAGCCCTTGTAGTTGTCGAACTTGCTCATATAGATCTTGGTCGAGTAGGCCGCGCCCAGTGTAACGGTTTCGGAGACCTTGCCCAGCCAGCCCAGCCGCAGGCCATACCCGTGTGACCCTTCACGGCCATTATTGGTGATGTTGGCCGCGCTGCTGCTAAAACCCAACTCGCCGAAGGCCTGCAGGCCTTGTACCCTGAAGCGCTGGTAGGCGATCAGCGGTGAAATCCCGAATGAATGATCCTTGTTGATCTTCATCGCAAAAGTTGGCGCAATGACGAGTTGAATCAGATCCACGCCCAGTCTGCCGCAGCCGAACAGCATGTTCGACGGCGCGCCCGCGCAGGAAGGCGCAAAGGCCGGCGCAGCAGCCCCGCCATTGAGCCCAGCCTCATAATCGGTATTCATGCCGCCGTTGCCATACACCGTCACGCCGACAGCCATGTCCCAACCCAGCATTTTGTTGTAGCCGAACTCGGGAATGAAAAACAGATTGGAGTCGCTGTCCGAACTGCCGTTGTACCCCGCCATGGGCCCGGCCAGACCCTCGCGACTGACCTTGCGCCTCGGGCTGAACAGATCGACGCCGACATCCAGCCTGTCCCCCGCCCAGACCATGCCGGCCGGGTTGTTGGCGCCGCCAAAAGTATCGCCGGTCACCGCCGTCGCGGCGCCGCCCATGCCCTTGGCCTTCATGCCGTAGCCATGCGCGAAGTAGCCGTTGGTGGCAAAAGCCGAGCCGGACAGGCCAGCGAGGGCGATGAGTGCTGCGATTTTTTTCAGTTTCATGCTGATCTCTCCCTGAGATAGTTCAACTAATTTCAACAAGTTACAGTTGTAATCTAAAGCCATCCAAGAAGTCCAGACAAACAGTTTTATCGTCAGGACTTGTGTTGTATTCCGGCTACATGAACAGGCTGACGTCGGCTTTCTGCGCGACCGGCAGGAAGGTCGCCGCGCCGGCGAAATCCAGACCGGGAATGAAGTCGTCGTGGTTGAAGCCGAACAGGTCGACGGTCATCTGGCAGGCGATGAACTTGACATCGGCTTCCAGCGAAAGCCCACGCAACTCCTCGATAGTCGCCACACCATTGTTCTTGATGGTCTGCTGCATCAGCATCGTGGCGACGGTCTCGAAACCGGGCACACCGGCCTGCACGATATTGGGAATATTCCAGTTGATGCCCTTGAACCATTCGGGGCCGAAAGGCATTTTCATGGGCATGCCAGGGTTGCCAAGCGGGCTCACCTTCAGGTCGGAAACATCCTTCTTCAGCAGGTTCAGGCCGTAGAAGGTGAAGAAGATCGACACGTCCCAGCCCAGCGCAGCGGCCGTGGAGCCGAGAATGAAGGGGGGATAGGCCCAGTCCAGCGTGCCGCGGGTGGCGATGATGGCCATCGATGGTGTTTTCGATTCATCGCGCTGGCGCAGCGCCTCTTCGAGCTTCTGCGGCAGCAGTTCTTCGAGGCGACGATTGACGAGTTCATCGATATTGGCAATTTCGGGGATGGCGCCCATGTAAGTTCTCCTGGTCAGAACGACCGACAAATTTCATGATTAAACAAATCGCGGTGCAGCAGCCAGACGATTTTTTCTATGCCCCTATAGCTAGCGATGATTCAATGGACATTGACGCCTGAAAGCTCCCGAAGGTAGTGCAGAGCAAGCAACCGCGCTGTCGCGGCATTGCAGTCCTTACTTGCGCTTCATGAAAAATTCGAATTCCTTGTCTTTTTCCGAACTGGC
>CAZYTN010000029.1:0-3834 GCA_964650115.1 uncultured Sulfuritalea sp. | reverse complement strand
GTCCTTACTTGCGCTTCATGAAAAATTCGAATTCCTTGTCTTTTTCCGAACTGGCGAGCAGTTCGTTGCCGGTCTGCTTGGCGAAGGCGGCGAAGTCCTTCACCGAACCGGGATCGGTGGCAATGATGCGCAGCACCTGACCCGACTGGAGTTCCGCCAGCGACTTCTTGGCGCGCAGGATGGGCAGCGGACAGTTCAGGCCGCGGGCGTCGAGTTCTTTGTCGAAGTTCATGTTTTCTTCCTCTCTCTTGATCGATTATGGTGGAACGGCTTTTATACTTTAGCGTTTGATGATATGCCTAAACCCACTAGCCGACAACGGGTTATCAGGCAATCGATTGATAATATAAATTTTGCGGATGATTTGCCTGGGCAAAGAAGAACCAGCGCTCGGCCAGCAGCCCGGCATACTGGACGATGAATGCTGCGGCCAATACTGCACCGCCGCCCTGCATGCCAACGGACAGCAACAGGATGGGCAAGGGGAATACAGCGAGCACGAAGAACCACTTCACGCCACGCAGCACGGCAACCGGCTGGCCGTGAAAGAATTCGCGGGTGTTGAAGCTGCCGCCCATGAAGCCTTGGGTGTTCTGCACGATCTTCGGGTGCTTGATGCCGATCGCGGTCTGCAATGTTGATTTCGGCTTGAGGCGCGCGTTGCGATACAGCGAGGCACTGCGGCTTAGCAGACCGAGCACGGTGATGATCGCCGCCCAGCCGGCCAGGAAGCCGACCAGTTCCGGTGCCGTCGCGGTGGCAAAGGCCGCGGCGAGCGTGAATCCGGAAGCGCCACCGAGCAGGATGTAGTTGATGACGGTCAGCGGCGAGTGCCATTCGGCGAGAAACTTCAGGCAGGCGTAGATCATTGCCGTACAGACGAACAGGGCAAATGCGAGCAAGGTCCCCGCGACGCCGAGAATGGCGCTGGGATCGACGGGCAACCCGCCGGGCAGGGTCATCAGCACCGGATGCCAGTCCAGCCAGTGAGCCAGGCCATAGAGAAAAACCACGCCCATGAAGGCCGGCAACACGATCACCTCGCGCGACAACCACGAGGTACGCCACTTGGCCGCGGACCGCCATGCGCGCTCGGGATGGCCAAGATGGAAGAAGGACGCGCCGAGGCCGGCAACCAGCAGCAGCAGCGCCAGCAAACTGCCCTGACCGTAAAAGGCATGCGCATCAGGTTGCGGCAGCAACTTGAAGGCGGCGTATGACTGCGCGGTGAACAAGGCAAGAAACAGACCTTGGGCGGCGCCAATCAGGGTGGTCAGGAAAATGACAGAGAATGCAGGGTGCATGGTTGGGCTTACCCCCCGGCCCCCTTTCCATGAAAGGGGGTGACGGTTGTTCGGTCGCGCGTTGCGCGACCTCCGATGGTTGGCTGGCCGCGCCTTGGGGCGGCCCGACGGCGTGGCATCACCATGTCGTCACGTCGTCGAGGGTCGGCTCGCTCATGGCCGGCCGCGGCAATTGGCGATCGACCTTGAGCGGGTTGTCGGCGCGTTCGAGTTCGTCCTCGTGGATCCTGATCCGCGTCTTGCGTCGCGGCAGGTAATGGTTGGCCGGCTGCGTGCCCCATTCGGGCATCAGCGGATAGCCGCCGCTTTCGCGGATGGCGATCGATACCGCCGACTCGGGATCGTGGATGTCGCCGAACAGCCGCGCCGAAGTCGGACAGGCCTTGACGCAGGAGGGCTTGCGGTCGGCCTCGGCCATGGCCATGTCGTAAATGCGGTCGACGCACAGCGTGCATTTCTTCATCACCTGCTGCTGCTCGTCCAGTTCGCGCGCGCCATAGGGGCAGGCCCAGGAGCAATATTTGCAGCCGATGCACTTGTCGTAATCGACGAGGACGATACCGTCTTCCTTGCGCTTGTAGGAAGCACCCGTCGGGCATACCGGCACGCAGGGCGGGTCTTCGCAGTGCAGGCAGGATTTCGGGAAATGCACGGTCTCCGTACTTGGAAACTCGCCGACCTCGAAGGTCTGCACGCGGTTGAAGAAGGTGCCGGTCGGATCGGCGCCATAAGGGTTCTGGTCGACCATGGGGCCGGCAGTGCCGGACGTGTTCCATTCCTTACAGGAGGTCACGCAGGCCTGGCAGCCGACACAGACGTTAAGGTCTATTACCAAAGCCAGTTGGGTCATTTCGGTTTGACTCCGAGGAAGCCAAGGATGCTGCCGCGCGGCTTCATTCCCGGATAGGGTTTCATCGCTTCAAACTGTGGAGAGGTAGTCTGCAAACCTGGCGCCGTCTCGCCAGCGCCGACTTTGTAGATCCTTACCCGCACGTCGTACCACGCCGCCTGCCCGGTGATCGGGTCGGAATTCGATATCCGCCCGCTGGCGCCGGGAAGTTCCTCGGAGATCAGGTGGTTGAGCAGGAATCCCTTCTGCGATTCGTTGGCGTCCGGCGTCAGGTTCCACGCCCCGGCGGCCTTGCCGATGGCATTCCAGGTCCACACCGTGCCGGGTTCTACCGCTTCCGAGTGGCGCGCCATGCAGCGCACCTTGCCCCATTGCGACTCGACCCAGATCCAATCGCCGTCTTCTATGCCCTGCTGCCGCGCCGTCAGCGCATTCACAAACAGGTAGTTGTGGGTGTGGATCTGGCGCAACCAGGCGTTCTGCGAGTCCCAGGAGTGGTACATCGCCATCGGCCGCTGCGTCACCGCAGCCAGCGGATACTTGTGCCGGTCGGTGACCTGGGCTTCCAGCGGATCATAGTAAAAGGGCAGCGGATCGAAATAGGTTTCGACGCGCTTCCTCAGGTGCTCGGGCGGCTTGCGCGTCAGGCCCCGGCCCTGGGCCGCGCCGCGGAAACGTTGCAGCACTTCGGAGTAGATGTGGATCAGGATCGGTTCGGCATAGCGCGTGATGCGGTTGCGCTGCGACCATTCGAGGTAGCCCTTGTTCCAGTTGCGCATGTACTGGTAGGACTTGGGCAGTTCGTAGTGGAACACGCAGTTGTTCTTCCGGTACATCTCCCACTGGTTCGGGTTCGGTTCGCCGCGCAGCGACTTCTCGCCGCCTTTGCCGCGCCAGCCGGCGAGAAAACCGATGCCGGAACCCGGCTCGGATTCCCAATTGACGACGAAATCCGGGTAATCGCGAAACTTGCGCTCGCCCTCCTTGGTCACAAAGGCCGGCAACTTCAGGCGGGTGCCGAGTTCGATCAGCACTTCCTGGAAGGGCTTGCAGTCGCCCGAGACCGGCACCACCGGGATGCGCACGGAATCCACCGGCCCGTCGAACTCGGAGATCGGCCGGTCGAGCATGGACATCACGTCGTGGCGTTCGAGATAGGTGGTGTCCGGCAGGATCAGGTCGGCAAAGGCCGTCATCTCGGAATGGAAGGCATCGCAGACGACGAGGAAGGGAATCTTGAATTCGCCGTTCTCATCCCTGTCGTTCAGCATCTGCCGCACTTCGGCCGTGTTCATGGTCGAGTTCCACGCCATGTTGGCCATGAAGATCAGCAGCGTATCGATGCGGTAGGGATCGCCGCGCCAGGCATTGGTGATGGCGTTGTGCATCAGGCCATGGACCGACAGCGGATATTCCCAGGAAAAAGCCTTGTCGAGACGCACCGGGCTGCCGTCGTCATTGACGAACAGGTCATCCGGGTCCGAGGGCCAGCCCAGCGCCATGCCGTCCAGCGGCCGGTTGGGCTGCACCGCGCGCGGGTCGTTCGGGGTGCGCGCGCAGGGCGGGATCGGCCGCGGAAAGGGCGCCTTGTGGCGGAAGCCGCCGGGGCGGTCGATGGTGCCCAGCAGCGACATCAGGATCGCCATGGCGCGGATGGTCTGGAAGCCGTTGCTGTGCGCC
>CAZYTN010000028.1:0-16319 GCA_964650115.1 uncultured Sulfuritalea sp. | reverse complement strand
GCATAGACCGGCCAGCGGATCAGGCCGCCGGCGTTCTGCGACATTTCGCCGCTGTTATAGGCCTGGATCACCAGCGGCCAGACCAGTTCGTTGACCTTGTACACGAAAGGCAGCAGGAAACAGGCGATGCCCAGGCATTCGACGATGATCTGGGTGCGCTTGGAAAAGTGGCCGACGATGACGTCGATCTTGACGTGGCCCTGGCGCAGCATGGTGTAGGCCGAACCGAGCAGCACCACGGCGGCGAACAGATACCACTGGATTTCGAGGAAGGCGTTCGAACTCATGTCGAAGGCCTTGCGCACCACGGCATTCACCGCCGAGATGATCACGGCGAAGAGCACCAGCCACATCAGGTTGCGGCCGATGCGTTCATTCAGGCCGTCGATCAGTTGCGACACTTTGAGCATGGCATTCATACGCGGGTCTCCAAGGCTGTGGTTCCGTCGCTCTGGTCGTGCCGGAACTGGCCTGGAATGGGGCGGTCGGCATCGGCAGGAATCTTAACCCGAGCGTTCAACATTTGTTGATTCAAGAAGTTCTCCTTGATTGCTGCAGCACTGTGGCAGGCTCGCTGGAAGCTCTTCGGCCCGGTGCTGTTTATTGGTTGTCGCGTTAATGGATCAATGGTCAGACCAAAACTTGCGGAATGATAATGGCCGTAAGTACTGCTGTCAATAGGCTCCAACGAAAATTTCCTGTGGTGTAACTCAATTGTTGATATTGTGGTCAGACCAATGTTATATTTTGCGGATGGACGCAAAAATGACTGCACCGCGCTTGGCCGACGTCGTTGCGCGGGAGATTGAACAGCGGGTCCTCGAAGGGCGCCTGAAGCCGGGCGACCGGCTGCCTGCCGAGCGCGAACTGTCGGCACAACTGGGCGTTTCGCGTGCGTCCTTGCGCGAGGCGATCCAGAAGCTCGTGGCGCGCGGTCTGCTGGAAAGCCGCCAGGGCGGCGGCAACTTCGTCACTGATCGGCTCGATGCCGGCTTCGGCAATCCCTGGGAAGAAATCCTGCGCGATCATCCGGCGGTGCATGAGGACATGCTGGAGTTTCGCCACATGCTGGAAGGGCGCGCGGCCGAATGTGCCGCGCATCGCGCCACGGCGGCGGACCGGGAGCGGGTGCGCCAAAGCCTGCAGATGCTCGAAGCTGCCTTTGCCGGCGACGACCTCGATGCCCAGGTCGATACCGATCTGGCCTTTCACCAGGCGATTGCCGAGGCCTCGCACAACGTCATCGTCGGCCACTTGACGGCGAGCCTGCTGCGCCTGATGCGCGACAACCTGCGGCGCAACCTGAGCGAACTGGTGCAGGTGCCGGCCGCCAAGGAGCAATTGCTCGACCAGCATCGCGCGGTGTGGCGGGCCATCGAGCAGGGCGATGCTGGTCAGGCGCTGGACGCTGCGGCCAATCACATCGGCTATGTGCGGCAGAATCTGACGCGCATGTTCCGCAGCGACGCGCGCCACAAGCCTTGAGTCGTCCAGACGCCTGAGTTCGGCGCTGACCGCCAGTTTCACTGCGCTCATTGCGGCGCCCCGGATGCGTTGAGCCGCAACTGTCGATGCGCTTCGTCGCGGGTCTCGAAAATGTGCGGATCGGCGATTCGCTTGCCGAAGGATTCGCCGAGCCGGGCGCGCAGGAAGGTGCTCGCGGTATAGCGCGTGACGTCGCTGTAGTGGCGCTCCATGAGGCCCTTGACCATGCCGGTGTAGTCGTCGATCAGTTCCGGCGCGATGCTGAAGCGCTCGTAATTGACCACCGCCGCCACTTTGTGCCCGATCGGCGCCAGGCGCGCCTCGACGGCACGCAGGATGCGGTCGATGTCCTCCGCGCGGCGCACCGAGAGGCCCTCGAAATCGACGAAGAAGATGTTGTGCTCCGGGTCGTAGCTGAGGCGCTGTTCGAGCGGCATCTCCAGCAGTTGCGGGCGCAGGCCCATCGGCTCCGGCGCGAAGATGCGCGCGTCCATCAGGGCCGGTGGATGGCGCAGGATCGGGGCGAAATCCATGCGCTCGAGGATGTCGCGCTGCAGATCCACGCCGGGGGCGATCTCGGTCAGTTCCAGGCCTTCGGCGCAGAGGCGAAACACGCAGCGCTCGGTGATGTAGAGCACGGTCTTGGCGTCTTTTGCCGCCACCGGGCCGCTGAAGGTGCGGTGCTCGACTTGTTGCACGAACTTGTTTGCCTTGCCGTCGGCGCGGATTTTCAGCCCGCCGGCCTGCAGCGCAATCTCCAGCTTGCCGGCGGTGAAGGTGCCCACGAATACCACCTTCTTGGCGTTCTGGCTGATGTTGATAAAGCCGCCGGCGCCGGCCAGCCTGGGGCCGAATTTCGAAACGTTGAGGTTGCCTTCGCGATCTGCCTGGGCCAGGCCGAGAAAGGCAATATCGAGTCCGCCGCCATCGTAGAAATCGAACTGGCTGGGCTGGTCGAGGATGGCCTGGGTGTTGGTGGCAGCACCGAAGTTGAGCCCGCCCGCCGGCACGCCGCCGATTACACCGGGCTCGGCGGTGAGTGTGATGAGGTCGATGATTTTTTCCTCGGCGGCAACCGAGGCGATTCCCTCCGGCATGCCGATGCCGAGATTCACCACGTCGTTGGCGGCGAGTTCCATCGCGGCACGACGGGCGATGATCTTGCGCTCGTCCATCGCCATCGGCTCGATGGCCGACATCGGCACCCGGATCTCGCCCGAGAAGGCCGGGCTGTAAGGCTCGATGAAGGTCTGCATGTGGTACTCGGGCTTCTCCGCCACCACCACGCAATCGACCAGCACGCCGGGAATTTTTACCTGGCGCGGGTTGAGGGTGTACCGTTCGGCGATGCGTTCGACCTGGGCGATGACGATGCCGCCCGAGTTGTGGGCGGCCATGGCGATCGCCTGAGCCTCCAGGGTCAGTGCTTCCTTCTCCATCGTGATGTTGCCATCGGGGTCGGCCGTGGTACCACGAATGATGCCGACGTTGATCGGGAAGGCCCTGTAGAACAGGTAGTCCTCGCCGTCGATTTCCATCAGGCGAACCAGATCCGCACCGCTGCCGATGGTCTTTTCATTCAGCTTGCCGCCGCCGTGGCGCGGATCGACGAAGGTTCCCAGCCCGACCCGGGTCAGCGTTCCCGGCTTGCCTGCGGCGATATCGCGGAAGAGATGGCAGATCACACCCTGCGGCAGGTTCCAGGCCTCGATGCGGTTGGCCACCGCGAGTTGCTGCAGTTTGGGCACCAGACCCCAGTGGCCGCCGATTACGCGTTTTACGAGGCCATCGTGACCGAGATGGTTCAAGCCGCGGTCTTTCCCGTCTCCCTGTCCGGCGGCATACACCAGCGTCAGGTTGCGCGGTCGGCCCAGGCCCTGCAGATCGGCTTCCTCGCCTTCGAGGAAGAGAGATTCGAGCGCGACCGCGATGTTCTCGGCGAAACCGATGCCGACGAATCCACTGGTGGCGATGGTGTCGCCGTCACGGATCAGTTGCACCGCCTGTCGCGCGCTGACCACCTTGCCGGTCTCACCGCCGCGCAGTGACGCAATCAATGGATGCTGGGGCATGACGATCTTCTCACATCGAAATACCACCGCTGACTTCGATCACGGCGCCGTTCACATAACTTGCTGAATTCGAGCACAGGAAAGCCGCAACCTTGCCGATTTCCTCCGGCGTCCCCAGTCGCCCCAGCGGCACCTTGGAGGCCATCTCCGCCAGCACCTTGTCGGGCATCGAATCGAGAATTGGGGTGCGGATGAAGCCGGGGCAGATCGCGTTGCTGCGGATACCCTTGCGTCCCAATTCCCTGGCCCAGGTTTTGGTCATGCCGATCAGGCCGGCCTTGGCCGCGGCGTAGTTGGTCTGGCCGAAATTGCCGTACAGACCGACCACCGACGAGATATTCACGATGCTGCCGCCGCCACCTGCGACGAAGTGATCGACCAGGGCGTGGGCGCAGTTGTAAGGGCCGCGCAGGTTGACGCCGATCACGCGCTCCCATTGCTCGTCGGTCATGTTCTTCAGTTGCGCGTCGGCGACGATGCCGGCGTTGTTCACCAGGCCGTCGATACGGCCGAAACGGGCGATCGCGGCGGCCACCATGGTCTCGACGCTGGTTCGCTGCGAGACGTCAACTGCGATGCCGATGGCCTGCACGCCCTCGGCCGCAAGGCGCGCTGCCGTCGCCTGCGCCCCGGCTTCATCGAAGTCGGCGATGACGAGATTGGCGCCTGCGGCAGCACAGCTACGGGCGATGGCTTCGCCGATGCCGCGGGCGGATCCGGTGACCAGAATGGTGTTGTCGTTGAGGTTCATGAATAGCTTTTGTACGATGCCGGTGCGGTGGAAGGCGGCTGTTCTGCCACAAAAATTGCTGCCCCCGGTTCATTTAGGGTGACGGCAAAGATGCGTACTGCTACGCAAGGAGTGGGCCATATCCCGAAATACGCGGAAAACCTGAAATATCCGGCCTTATCTGAGGATCAAGTGTTCGCCATGGCGAACACTTGATACGCTGAGGCGAACACTTCCCACCCTGATCGTTTCCGCGCGCCGGTCTTAGCCGAGGCCGAGCAGGGCGATCTTTTCGTAGAGCGAGGTGCGGGAAATGCCCAGCTCCGTAGCGGCGCGTGCCTTGTTGCCGCCGCAAGCGTCCAAGGCCTTGCGGATCGCCGCCCGCTCGGCATCGGCGATCGCCTCGGCAAGGCCGAGGCCGACAGGCGTGGCGACTGCCACAGCAATGCGGGCGGCAGGCAGTACGGCATCGATGTCGGCCAGCGCCAGGGCCTCGCCGTCGCTCATCATCAGCGCGCGCTCGAGCACGTTCTGCAACTCGCGGATGTTGCCCGGCCAGTGGTGCTGATACAAGCGCTGCAGCGCCTCTGCGGCGATGTCGCGCAAGGGCAGGCCCAGCTTGCGGCACAGCGCTTCCAGCATGTGCTCGCAGAGCAGCGGCAGGTCGGCCAGCCGTTCGCGCAGCGGCGGTATTGCCAGCGTGACGACGTTGAGGCGGTAGTAGAGATCGGTGCGGAAGCGCCCCGCCTCGACCTCGGCCTGCAGGTCGCGGCTGGTGGCGGCGACGATGCGCACATCGACCGGCACCAGCCGGTTGGAGCCGAGCGCCTCGAATTCACCCTCCTGTAAAACGCGCAGGAGCTTGGCCTGCAGCGCTGCGGACATGTCGCCGATTTCATCGAGGAAGAGGGTGCCGCCGTCGGCCAGCTTGAACTTGCCCTCGCGCCCCTTGCGCTCGGCGCCGGTAAAGGCGCCCGGCGCGGTGCCGAAGAACTCGGATTCGAGCAGGGTCTCGGGAATCGCCGCGATGTTCACCGCGACGAAGGGCTTGTCGGCGCGCAGGCTGGCATTGTGGATGGCCTGCGCCAGCAGCTCCTTGCCGGTGCCGGTTTCGCCCTGGATCAGCACCGCGGCGCGGGTGCGTGCCGCGCGCCGCGCCTGCTGCTTGAAGGCGACGCAGGCCGCCGAGGCGCCGATGATGGACGACAGCGTGTACTTGGCGCGGCGGGCCTCGGCCAGGCGGCGCTGCGAGTCGGCGTAGTCGAGCTTGAGGCGGTTGAAGCGCGACACCAGCGGCGCCAGGCTGCGCGCGTCGTCGAGCAGCATCAGGCCGATGCCGCCGATCACCGTGCCGCCCTTGTCGCGCAGCGGCAGGCGCACCACGACGAAGGATTCCTCGCCGAAGTCCATGATGTCGAGCATGATCGGGCGGCCGGTATCGACGACCTCGCGCATCAGGCTGTTGGGCAGGATGCTTTCCACCGGCTTGCCGATGGCGGCGGCGGGGTCGGCGACGCCGAGGCGCTTGGGGTAGCGCTCGTTCATCCAGACGATGCGCGCCTGGCGATCGACGATCACGGCGCCTTCGCAGATTTCGGCGAAATGGCCGAGCAGCGATTCGGTGGCGACCTTCAGCAGTTGCATGGCCTCGCCGGCCTGCAGCGGCGTGGCGGAGGGTGTTGCTGCGGGCGGCAGGGACATCGCGCGAATTCCTTTCTTCGAGCCGGGTTCCGGGCAAGGCCGGAATCGGAGTGCATTTTCACACCAAAAGCGGAAGTCGGGCCGTAGCCGGTCGAACGGTAGAATGGCATCCATGCCAACGCCACGTGTTACCCGCTTCTGCCTGATCCGCCACGGCGAGACCGACTGGAACAGCGAAAAGCGCATCCAGGGGCAGATCGACATCGACCTCAACGCCGGTGGCCGTGCCCAGGCGCGGGCCGTGGCCGGCGGCCTCGCCGGGCAGGCCTTTGCCGCGGTCTACAGCAGCGACCTGCGGCGCGCCTGGCATACCGCGCAGATCGCCGCCGCCGCCCTGGGGCTCGCCGTCTCGCCAGCGCTGACTTTGCGCGAGCGACATTTCGGCGTCATGCAGGGCGTCACCGCCGCGGAGGCCCGCCAGACCATTCCCGAGGTGCATCGGCACCACCAGGCGCGCACCCCCGACTACGATTTCGATACCGGCGAATCCCTGATCGACTTCGCCGCACGCGTGCTGAGCGGGCTCGACGCGATGGCGGCACGGCATGCCGGCGCCAGCGTGCTGGCCTTCACCCATGGCGGCGTGCTCGACATCGTCCATCGTGCGGCAAGCGGCCGTGCGCTCGACGCGCCGCGCGATTTCACCCTGCCGAACGCCGCCTTCAACTGGGTGGAGCGCGATGTGGACGGCTGGCGGCTGCTTGCCTGGGCCGACTGCGGGCATTTGCAGCGGGCGCTCGACGAGGTCGCCGGCTAGGTCGCAACTGGCGGCGTCATGGGCGCGGATGCTAAAATCCGCGCCTTTCCACCCCTCTCCGGATCCCGCCATGTTCCTGAAGCAGAACACCCTCGCCAAGACCGATCCCGACCTGTGGGCCGCGATTCAGAACGAGAACCGCCGCCAGGAAGATCACATCGAGCTGATCGCTTCCGAGAATTACGTATCGTGCGCGGTACTGGAAGCGCAGGGTTCGCAACTGACCAACAAGTACGCCGAAGGCTATCCGGGCAAGCGTTATTACGGCGGCTGCGAACATGTCGACGTGGCCGAGCAACTCGCGATCGATCGCGCCAAGAAGCTGTTCGGCGCCGACGCTGCCAACGTCCAGCCGAACTCCGGTTCGCAGGCCAACCAGGCGGTGTTCATGGCTTTCCTCAAACCGGGCGACACCATCCTCGGCATGAACCTCGCCGCCGGCGGTCACCTGACGCACGGCATGGCGCTGAACATGTCCGGCAAGTGGTTCAAGGTGGTGCCCTACGGTCTCGACGAGAACGAAGAGATCGACTATGCGGAGATGGAGCGCCTGGCGCACGAGCACAAGCCCAAACTGATCATCGCCGGCGCCTCGGCCTATGCGCTGAAGATCGACTTCGAGCGTTTCGCCAAGGTGGCCAAGGCGGTCGGCGCCATTTTCATGGTGGATATGGCCCACTATGCCGGCCTCGTCGCCGCCGGTTTCTACCCGAATCCGGTGCCGCACGCCGACGTCGTCACCTCGACCACGCACAAGACCCTGCGCGGCCCGCGCGGCGGCCTGATCCTGATGCGCGCCGAGCACGAAAAGGCGATCAACTCGGCGATCTTCCCCGGCCTGCAAGGCGGCCCGCTGATGCACGTCATCGCAGGCAAGGCGGTGGCCCTCAAGGAGGCTATGACGCCGGAGTTCCGCGACTACCAGGAACAGGTGATCGATAACGCCCAGGTGATGGCCAAGGTCTTGAAGGGCCGCGGCCTGCGCATCGTCTCCGGGCGCACCGAGTCGCATGTCTTCCTGGTCGACCTGCAGGCCAAGAACATCACCGGCAAGGATGCCGAAGCGGTGCTCGGTCGAGCCCACATCACGGTGAACAAGAATGCGATTCCCAACGATCCGCAAAAGCCCTTCGTCACCTCCGGCATCCGTCTCGGTACGCCGGCCATGACCACGCGCGGATTCACCGAGATCGAAGCCGAGCAGGTCGCCAACCTGATCGCCGACGTGCTCGACGCGCCGCATGACGAAGCGGTGCTGGCGCGGGTGCGCGGCGAAGTTTCGGCGATGTGCAAGAAGTTTCCGGTGTATGGCTGATCGCCATACACCCATTCCTGGGAGGGCACCCCCTCCCAGCGGCCCACGGCAGGCTTTGCACAGCCTGCCGGCTTCGGCGGCGCGGAGCAGTGCTTCGCGAAACCCCGCCTTCGCCCCCCGCCAAGCGGGGGCGGTGACTGGTCACCCCCTTCCGCGGGCAGGGGGCTGGGGGGATGGCCAACACTGTGCCCACCGGGCATTTCATGTATCGCTTTCCGGGAGCGATACATGAAATGCCCGTACTGCGCCGATCCTAATACCCAGGTCGTCGATACGCGGGAGAACGAGGACGGCGACACCGTCCGCCGCCGCCGCCGCTGCCTGTCCTGCGACAAGCGCTTCACCACTTACGAACGCGTCGAGCTGCAACTGCCGCAGGTGGTGAAGAAAAACGGCAGCCGCACCGATTACGAGCGCGACAAGCTCAAGGCCAGCATGATGCTGGCGATGAGGAAGCGCCCCGTCACCACCGAAAGCATCGACCTGGCGCTGGACCGCATCGAGGAAAAGCTGGTGCAGCTGGCGCTGCGCGAAGTGGCGTCCGATCGTATCGGCGAACTGGTGATGCGCGAACTGAAGCGGCTGGACAAGGTGGCCTATATCCGTTTCGCCTCGGTGTATCGCAACTTCGAGGACGTCGACGAGTTTTCGGAAGCCATCCGTGAAATCAAGAAGCCGCGGCAGCCCCGGGCAAAATCGTGACGGGCTGCGGCACGTGAGCGCCGCATGAATTTTTCGGCCGCCGACCACGCCTTCATGGCGCGCGCCCTGCAACTGGCGCAGCGCGGGCTGTACAGTACGACGCCGAATCCGCGTGTCGGCTGCGTCATGGTTCGCGAGGGCCGCGTCATCGGCGAGGGCTGGCACGAAAAGGCGGGCCTGCCGCACGCCGAAGCCGCGGCGCTGAGTGCAATAGTCGGCGCCGGCGACACGGCGAAAGACGCCACGGCCTACGTCACGCTCGAGCCGTGCAGCCATTTCGGCCGCACGCCGCCTTGCGCCGACGCGTTGATCGAGGCCGGCGTCAAGCGCGTGGTGGCCGCGATGCGGGATCCGAATCCGCTGGTGGCGGGCCAGGGGCTGGCGAAACTGGCGGCGGCCGGCATCGAGGTCACCAGCGGCCTGCTCGAAGCTGAAGCCACCGAACTCAACATCGGTTTCGTGTCACGCATGACGCGCGGCCGGCCCTGGCTGCGCCTGAAAGTCGCCGCCAGCCTGGATGGCAAGACCGCGCTCAACAACGGCGTCTCGCAATGGATCACCGGCCCCGATGCGCGGCGCGACGCCCACGCCTGGCGCGCGCGTTCCTGCGCGGTGCTGACCGGCATCGGCACGGTGAAGGACGACAATCCGCGGCTTACCGTGCGCGAGGTGCCGACGACGCGCCAGCCTCTGCGCGTGGTGATCGACAGCCGACTCGAAACGCCGCCCGATGCCGCCGTGCTCGAAGGCGGCAATGTGCTGATCGCTGCAGCGCGGGACGATGCCGCGCGGAATGCGGCCTTGCGCGCGCGCGGCGCCGAGATCGTGATCCTGCCCAATGCCGATGGCAAGGTGGAACTGGCCGCACTGATGCAGGAACTCGGCCGGCGCGGCATCAACGAAGTGCTGGCCGAAGCCGGCACCCGGCTCAATGGTTCGCTGCTCGCGTCCGGCTGCGTCGACGAACTGCTGATCTACCAGGCGCCGATCCTGATCGGCGATGCGGCGCGCGGCATGTTCGGTTTGGCGGAACTTACCGATCTGGCCGGCGCCCGACACCTCGACATCGTCGAGCGCCGTGCCGTCGGCGCCGACTTTCGCATTCGAGCCCGCATTGCGTGAGAAGAAGGCAGATGACGGCCATCGCGACTTTCCCGGTCGCGGCCTGCTGATCAACATCCTGCGCGTGTTTCACATCGCCGGTCTGGCCGGAGTATCGGCCGTGGTCCTCGGTAGCGCCGGAGGGGCCGGAAACTGGGGCGGCCTGATGCTGGTCTCGGGCCTCGGAATTATTGCCCTCGATGCCTGGGCCAACCCGTTTTACTTCCGCCAGGCCAAGGGCCTGGGCACCCTGTTGAAGATCGCGCTGGTGGTTCTGATGGTGGTCTGGGAGCCCGGGCGCCTGTCTCTGTTCTGGTTCATCCTGGCGTTTTCCGTCGCGCTCAGCCACGCCCCGGGGCGGATCCGGCATCGACAGTTGTTCTGACGGCCAACCCCAAAAACCATTAGCCACAGAGGACACAGAGAAAACCCATTGTGTTTGCCTTGCTCTGTGATCTCTGTGTTCTCTGTGGCTGAATTTATTGTTTTTTCTCAGTCCCGCACACCGCGCAACCTGGATCGCGCGGCACGCGAATCTCGCGCCACTCCATGCCCAGGCCGTCGAGCAGCAACAGGCGCCCGGCGAGACTGGTGCCGCAACCGATCACCAGCTTCAGGGCTTCCGCGGCCTGCACCGTGCCGATCATGCCGGTGATCGGCGCGAACACGCCCATCACCGCGCAGCGCACTTCCTCGACATCCTGCCCCTCGGGAAACAGGCAGTGGTAGCAGGGCGCGTCGGCCTGGCGTGAATCGAATACCGCCACCTGTCCGTCGAAACGGATCGCGGCGCCCGATACCAGGGGCTTGGCGAATTTGACGCAGGCGCGGTTGACGGCATGGCGCGTGGCGAAGTTGTCGCAGCAGTCGAGCACGATGTCGGCCAGCGCGACTTCCTGATCCAGGCGTGGTCCGGAGAGGCGTTCGGTGAGCGCGATGACCTGGCACTCAGGATTGATGTCGCCCAGCGTGCGCTTGCCGGATACCGACTTTTCCATGCCGATCGCATCGGTGCGATGCAGGATCTGGCGCTGCAGGTTGGTCAGGTCGACCGTGTCGCCATCCGCCAGCACCAGGGTTCCGATGCCGGCCGAGGCCAGGTAGAAGGCCGCCGGCGAACCCAGACCGCCGGCGCCGATCACCAGTGCCCGCGCATTGACGATGTTTTCCTGGCCTTCGATGCCGATCTGCGGCAGCAGGATGTGGCGGCTGTAACGCAGCAGCTGCTCGTCGGTCATCGAGCGCTTACCGTTCCTGTCTCAATTCGGGCGGCGTTTCGTCGTGGTCGCCGTGGGGATGGTGTTCCCAGGCTTTCGAATAGACATCGTGGGATTTCTTGATCAGGCGTTCGGGCACGCGCATGTTGCGCATCTGGGTTTCCTCGCAGAAATACACCACCGTGCGCATCAGCTTGCTGTAGAGGCTGTTGTCGAGATGAAAACCCTGGCGCACCAGCGCGGCCTCGAGCCCCTCCAGCGAGTAGTCGCTGATTTCGTACCAGATCGACAGGCTGTAGGGTGCGATGCCGGTGTCGATTTCCATGCCCTCAAGCCCCGAGAGCAGCTTGCGGGCTTCCTCGACATGCTCCGGATGCTGATGATCGAAGCGCAGTTCGCGGTGCTTGCGCGTGCCGGGTTGCGGCACGAAGGCGGCCGGCCGCTGGCGCGGCTTGCCGTCGCGCTTTTCATCGCGCAATTCGCGAGCCTTTTCCGGAGTCATCCTGCTCATCGTTCGTGTCCCGCGATCAAAGCTCGTAAAGAAATCCTAGCGCTTGATGATTTGCCAGGCTTTCAGCAGGTTGACCGCCTGCCCCAGCTGGTAGTCTTTCAGCGAGGCGAATTCGACCGGTGCATGCGGTGACTCGTCGGCCTCGTCGGCCTTGCCGTCCTTCTTGCCCTTGGTCTGCGGTTTGGGCGCTGCCGGCTCGGCGGCCTTTTCCTTCTCGCCGCCGAGGTGGCGCTCGAGGTCCGCTTCGCGCACGCGTTCGCGCGAGCCGCCATTGGCGCTTTCCTCGACGACGATGTCCGGCGTGATGCCCTTGGCCTGGATCGAGCGGCCCGAAGGCGTGAAGTAGCGCGCGGTGGTGAGCTTGATCGCGGCGTTATTGGACAGCGGCAGGACAGTCTGCACCGAGCCCTTGCCGAAGGTCTGGGTGCCCATCACCACGGCCCGCTTGTGATCCTGCAAGGCGCCTGCAACGATCTCCGAGGCAGAGGCCGAGCCGGCGTTGACCAGCACCACCATGGGTGCAGTCCTGGCCCAGGCCGGCAGGTTCTTGATGAAGTCATCCTTGTGGCTGCGCTGGTAATCCTCCGGGCTCGCCATGTAGCGACGCTTGGCGTCCTCGGTGCGGCCGTCGGTCGAGGTGACCAGCGTATTGGGCGGCAGGAAGGCGGCGGAAACTCCGACCGCGCCATTGAGCAAGCCGCCGGGATCGTTGCGCAGATCCAGGACCAGTCCCTTGATGCCGTCGCCCTTGGCGTCCTTGTCGGCCTTCGCCAGTTTTTCGAGGTGCTTCACCACGTCGGGCGCGGTCTCCTCCTGGAACTGGCTGACCCGCAGATAGCCGTAGCCGCCCTCGAGCAGTTTCGACTTGACGCTTTGCACCTTGATCTTCTCGCGCGTCAGCGTGACTTCGAAAGGCTTGCCTTCGCCTTTGCGCACGACGGTGAGCTTGATCTGGGTCTTCGGCTTGCCGCGCATTTTCTTGACGGCGTCGTTGAGCGTGAGTCCTTTGACGAGGGTGTCGTCAAGCTTGATGATCAGATCACCGGATTTCAAGCCGGCCCGTTGCGCCGGGGTGTCGTCGATCGGCGCCACCACCTTGACGAAGCCGTCTTCCATGCCGACTTCGATGCCGAGGCCGCCGAACTCGCCCTGGGTGCTGACCTGCAGATCCTTGAAGGAATCGGCATCCAGGTAGGCCGAGTGCGGATCGAGATTCGCCAGCATGCCGCTGATGGCATGGGTGATCAGCTTCTTGTCGTCGACCGGCTCGACATAGCCCTGCTTGATGGCGTTGTAGACATCGGCGAAGCTGCGCAGCTCCTCGACGGGCAGGGCCGAGGTGGCCGCATCCTTGCCCGCGCTGGCGGAAAAATTAAGGCTGATGAAAATGCCGGCGATCAGACCGGAAACCACCAGACCCACTTGTTTCAGCTTGCTGCTCATAGGAACTCCGAAGAACACAAAGGCAATTTGAACGCCCCCACCCCCCAATCCACGGCCGGCTTTGCACAGCCAGCCGGCTTCGGCGGCGCAAAGCAGTGCTTTGCGAAACCCCGCCTCCGCCCCCCGCCCAAGCGGGGGCTACTGGTTGGCTCGCTACGCTCGAAAATCAAGGGACACTCCTGTATTACACGCTAGCGATTACTGGCCCATTTCAAGGGATCGAACGGCTGGCCCCGATGCCTCAGTTCAAAGTATAAACCCGAGTCGGGGTTGCCGCCGCTGTTTCCCACGGTGGCGACGGATTCGCCATCCTTGACGCTGGCGCCCACCGCCGCCAGCAGGGATTCGTTGTTGCCATAGACGGAGAGGAAGTCGTCGCCGTGGTCGATGATCAGCAGGTTGCCAAAGCCGCGCAGCCAGTCCGAGAACACCACGGCCCCGCCAGCCACCGCCCTGACTTCGAGGCCCTCGGCGGCGCGGATGAAAATCCCCTTCCAGGTCGCGCCCCCCTCCGGCCGCGGCTGGCCGAAGCGACCCGCAATCTTCCCTTTGACCGGCAACCGGAGCTGGCCGCGCAGGGCGGCGAAGGCGCCGCCGACATTGCCTGGATCATGACTTTTCACTTTCGGGGGTTTTGCCGTCGCCGTGCCGCCAGCGCCGACTTTTGGCGCCGCTTTTTTCGTGGCCGCGATACGGACCAGCCCCTCGATCAGTTTGGTCAGGCGTTGCTCGTCCCGTTTCAAGGTATCGATTTCACGACCTTGCGCCTTGAGGCGGTCCGCTATGGCGACCAGAGTCGTCAGCCGCTGTTTCTTGCTGGCGAGCAATTGCGCGCGGCTATCCTGTTGCCGGCGTTCGATCTCGGCCAGTTGCGCCTGCCGTTCGCGCGCGACGTCTGCCAGGCGTTTTTTCTCGTCAGCGACGGCGCGTAATTGCTGGATCAGATCGGCCTTGGCGCGAGAGAGCTGCGTCAGGAAGTATTTGTCGCGCGCCGACTGGTTGGGGTCCTGGCCGGAGAGCAGGAGCTTCAGCGCATCCGAGTCGCCGCCGACAAACTGCCGGTTCAGCAGACGCGCCAGCTGGTTTTGCTGCGCGCCCGCCTGGCGGTCCAGGCGCTGGCGCTGCGCATCGAGGTCGGATAGTTGGGCTTTCAGTTCGCTGCGTTGCGCGCCCAGTTCATGCAGGCGCCGATTGACGTCCGAGATCGCCGATTCGATCTCGCGCAACTGATCGGCCGCGTAGGTCTTCGATTCCTCGGCCCTGGCCATGTCGCGGCGCAGGGATTCGATGCGGCTCTTCAGATCCTGCAGTTCGCCCTTCTTCGCATCGACGCTGGCGGCGAATGCCGTCGACGCGAAGAGTGTGGCAAGGCATAGGGTTTTGACGCAGATCCTGCGTGGAGTCACGCCTTGGCTTTACCCTGATTCGCCACTGCCTGCATTGCCGCCTTGATGGCTTCGGCGTCACCCAGGTAGTAATTGCGGATCGGTTTCAGATCGGCATCCAGCTCATAGACCAGCGGCTGTGCGGTAGGAATGTTGAGACCGACGATGTCGGCATCCGACACCTTGTCGAGGTACTTGATCAGGGCGCGGATACTGTTGCCGTGGGCCGCGATGATCACCTTCTTGCCCGACCTGACCGTCGGCGCGATGGTCTCGTGCCAGTAGGGCAGGAAGCGCTCCACGGTGTCCTTGAGGCATTCCGTGCGCGGGAACTGGGCGGCGGGAAGGCCGGCATAGCGCGGGTTGCCGGTTTCGAGGCGCGGATCGTCCTCGGCCAGCGGCGGCGGCGGCGTGTCGTAGGCGCGGCGCCAGACCAGCACCTGCTGGTCGCCGAACTTGGCCGCGGTCTCGGCCTTGTTGAGGCCCTGCAGCGCGCCGTAGTGGCGTTCATTCAGCCGCCAGGAATGCTGCACCGGGATCCACATCCGGTCCATTTCCTCGAGCACCGTCCACAGCGTCTTGATCGCACGGCGCAGCACCGAGGTATAGGCGATGTCGAAGGCGAAGCCCTCCTTCCTCAGCAACTGGCCGGCGGCGACCGCCTCGGCCAGCCCTTTTTCGGTCAGGCCGACATCGGTCCAGCCGGTGAAACGGTTTTCCTGGTTCCAGGTGGATTCGCCGTGGCGAAGCAGCACGATCTTGTACATGGTGAAAGCCTTAACGCAGATCAAAACAGTATTCTATAATATTCGCAATTGCCGCCAGAAGAGCGGCGCGCAGGCAGCATCACACTCAGGGTCCGCATGGCATGCACACAGCAATCGACGAACTGATAGGCAAACAGGAGCATATCGAGACTGCGGCGCGGGCGCTGAAGGCGATCTCGCATCCGCTGCGCCTGAAAATCCTTTGCGTGGTCGGCGACGAGGAAACCTGCGTGCAGGATATCGTCGAAGCCGTCGGCACCTCGCAGAGCAATATCTCGCAGCACCTCGCCATTTTGCGCGACAAGGGCGTCCTGCACACCCGCAAGGATGCCAACCGGGTTTTTTATCGCATTGCCGACCAGCGCACGCTGCAGCTCATCGCCCTGATGCGCGAGGTGTTCTGCGGCGTTCCGGCTCATAGGGATTAAACGACAATGGAATTTCTGCAAGAGAACATGATCTGGGTGGCGCTGGCGCTGGTCAGCGGCGGCATGCTGGTATGGCCGATGGTGGCCGGCGGCACCGTGTCGCACCTGACTCCGGCCGAGGCGACGCTGCTGATGAATCGGGAAGACGCGCTGGTGCTGGACGTCCGCGAAACCGGCGAGTGGAGTTCCGGCCACATCAGCGGTGCCCGCCACATCACGCTGGCCCAGCTTGAAAAGCGCCTCTCCGAACTGGACAAGTTCAAGGAGAAGCCGATCATCGTCGTCTGCGCGACCGGCAACCGTTCCTCGTCGGCCTGCGGGCAACTGAAGAAGCATGGCTTCGACAAGGTCTACAGTCTCGGCGGCGGCGTCTCGTCCTGGCGCGAGGCCAACCTTCCCCTCACGACAAAATCCTGAGTACGGAGCGTCAAATGGCCAGAGTCCTGATGTATTCCACCGCCGTCTGTCCCTACTGCGTGCGCGCCGAGCAACTGCTGACGCGCAAGGGCGTCACCGAGATCGAGAAGGTGCGTGTCGACCTCGAGCCGGAGCGGCGCGCGGAAATGATGCAGAAGACCGGCCAGCGCAGCGTGCCGCAGATCTACATCGGCGAAACCCATGTCGGTGGTTGCGACGATCTCTATGATCTGGAGCGCCAGGGCAAGCTTGATCCGCTGCTGGCCGCGTAGAATCCCCCCTTTCCCC
>CAZYTN010000027.1:9141-16575 GCA_964650115.1 uncultured Sulfuritalea sp. | reverse complement strand
CGGGTTATCGAAGCACGCAAGGAACACCAGAATGAAAACATTTTCCGCCAAGCCGCATGAGGTCCAGCACGACTGGGTTGTCGTCGATGCGACCGACAAGGTGCTCGGCCGCCTGGCTGCCGCGATTGCGCACCGGCTGCGCGGCAAGCACAAGGCCATCTACACGCCGCACGTCGATACCGGCGATTTCATCGTCGTGGTCAACGTCGACAAGCTGCGCGTCACCGGCAACAAGGGCGAGGACAAGAAATACTATCGCCACACCGGCTATCCGGGCGGCATCAACGAAACCAACTTCAACAAGCTGCAGCAGCGTTTCCCGGGCCGTATTCTGGAAAAGGCCGTCAAGGGCATGCTGCCCAAGGGCCCGCTCGGCTATGCGATGCTGAAGAAGATGAAGTGTTACGCCGGTGCTGCCCACCCGCACACCGCCCAGCAGCCCAAGTCACTCGACATCTGAGCGCTGGAAATCCAAGGAGTTTTTGATGGCAGTCACCCAATATTATGGAACCGGTCGCCGCAAGACCGCCATTGCCCGCGTGTTCCTGCGCAGCGGCAGCGGCAAGTTCGTGGTCAACGACAAGCCGGTCGACGAGTTCTTCTCGCGCGAAACCGGCCGCATGGTCGTGCGGCAGCCGCTGGAACTGACCCAGCACATGAGCACATTCGATATTCTGGTGAATGTCGAAGGCGGCGGCGAGTCGGGCCAGGCCGGCGCCGTGCGCCACGGTATCACCCGCGCCCTGATCGAATACGATGCGACCCTGAAGCCTGCCTTGTCGACCGCCGGTTTCGTTACCCGCGATGCACGCGAGGTGGAGCGCAAGAAGGTGGGCTTCCGCAAGGCGCGCCGGCGCAAGCAGTTCTCGAAGCGCTAAGCTGCAGCGGCTGTATCGCTGTCGTGCAAAAGCCGCCTTCGGGCGGCTTTTGCGTCTGTACCGGACTTATACGGGTTACCATCAACCTCTTGCGGCAAGGAGTTTGGCATGATCAAGGCAGGTATCGTCGGCGGCACGGGCTACACCGGGGTGGAACTCTTGCGCCTGCTGGCGGGGCATTCCGGCGTCGAGCTTACCGCCATCACCTCGCGCGGTGATGCCGGCAAGGCGGTCGCCGAGATGTTTCCCAGCCTGCGCGGTTTCGTCGGCCTGAACTTCAGCGACCCGAAGGATGCGCCGCTGGATCAGTGCGACGTGGTGTTCTTCGCCACTCCCAACGGCATCGCCATGCAGCAGGCGGCCAGCCTGCTCGACGCCGGGGTCAGAGTCATCGACCTGGCGGCTGATTTCCGCATCAAGGACGTGGACCTGTGGCAACAGTGGTACGGCATGAGCCACGCCAGCCCGTCGCTGGTCGCCGAGGCGGTGTATGGCCTGCCCGAGATGAATCGCGAGCAGATTCGCAGCGCCCGCCTGGTGGCCAACCCCGGTTGTTATCCGACAGCGACGCAGCTGGGGTTTCTGCCGCTGGTGGAGGCCGGCTGCATCGACCTCGATCACCTGATTGCCGATGCCAAGTCGGGCGTGTCCGGCGCCGGTCGCAAGGCCGAAATCGGCATTCTGTTTTCGGAGGCCTCGGACAATTTCAAGGCCTACGGGGTAGCCGGACATCGTCACCTGCCGGAAATCCGGCAAGGGCTGGCGCGCGCTGCAGGAAAGGATGTCGGTCTGACCTTCGTCCCGCACCTGACGCCGATGATTCGCGGCATCCATGCCACGCTCTACGCCCGCATTACGCGCGAAGAGAATTTCCAGGCCCTGTTCGAGCAGCGCTATGCCAACGAGCCCTGCGTAGACGTGCTGCCGCCGCAATCGCATCCCGAGACGCGTTCGGTGCGCGCCGCCAATACTTGCCGGATAGCCGTGCATCGTCCGCAGGGCGGCGATACGCTGGTGGTGCTCTCGGTCATCGACAACCTGGTAAAGGGTGCGGCCGGGCAGGCGGTGCAGAACATGAACCTCATGTTTGGTCTGGACGAATGTTCGGGTCTTTCGCTAGTTCCCGTCTTGCCCTGACGTTGAGGCGGCTGCGCGGCCGCTTCGGTATTTCGGCACCCCGCGTTGCGATCCGGACGCATCTGCCGTGGTACTGGCGCGCGCTGTCCATCGTGGTCCTGTCAGGGGCGTCGCTGGCGCTGGCCGGCTGGATCTATGACGCCGGGCAGCGCTTTGCCGGCTTTCACCAGGGAGCGAGCGAGCACGAAATTGGCGACATGCGCGAGCGCATTGCCAAGTTGGAGTTGGATTTGGAAGGCGCGCGCAAGGTGGCGAATTCCAGCGAAAGCCGCTTGCGGATCGAGAGCACCTCGCAGGCGCAACTGACCGCCCAGATCCGGGCGCTGGAAGAGGAAAACACCCGCCTCAAGGCGGATCTGGCGACATTCGAAAGCCTGGCGGGAGGCCAGGTTGGAAATGCCGGACTGGCGATAAGCCGGCTGCAGATTCTTCCCGCCGGCGGCGGGCAATATCGCTATCGCCTCCTTTTGGCGCACGCCGGCGATAAAAAAGACAAGGAATTCAACGGCATGATTCAACTGGTCGCCACCGTGCAACAAGGCAAAGAGACTGTTATGATGCAGTTCCCCGCCGCCGGGGATCCCGCAGCCGGCCAGTATCAGGTCAATTTCCGCTACTTCCGACGCCTGGAAGGCAGCTTCAAGGTGGCCGCCGAGGCACGGGTTCTGCGTGTCGAGGCGCGGCTGATTCAGGATGGCGCGGTCAAGGCCAGTCAGAGCGTGGTGCTTTGAGTTCCGTCAGTGCAGTTCGCAGCAAAGGAGATTCCTTCATGTTTGGCAAGAAAACGAGCAAGCCCCAGGGGCGCATCGACAGTTTGATCGGCGCCGGCACATCGGTGATAGGCGACGTGACGTTTGCCGGCGGCCTGCGCGTCGACGGTGAAATCAAGGGCAATGTGCGCGGCACGGACGGCCAGCCAGCGACGCTGGTCATCAGCGAGCATGCGCGGATCGAGGGCGAGATCTCCGTTTCCCATCTGGTCATCAACGGCACCGTCATCGGATCGGTACATTCGAGCGATTTCCTGGAACTTCAGACGCGCGCCCGGGTCACGGGTGATGTCGAGTACAGCTCGATCGAGATGCATCTCGGGGCCGTGGTTCAGGGCCGCCTGGTGCACCAGGGAGCGCCGGCGAAGGGCGTGGAATTGAAGCTGGCAGCCAGCAATTGATTTTTTGCGGTATTGAAATCATAATTACTGGACTTATTTAGTATACCATTACAGAATTCCCTCAGGAGAACTCCATGAACTCACCTACCGAAATGCCCGCACCGCTGAATTTCACTGATAACGCGGCGAGCAAGGTCAAGGAACTCATTGCCGAGGAAGGCAATCCCGAACTCAAGTTGCGGGTGTTCGTCACCGGCGGCGGCTGCTCCGGTTTTCAATATGGCTTCACTTTCGATGAAGTGACCAACGACGATGACACCGTGATGGAAAAGAACGGTGTATCGCTGCTGATCGATCCGATGAGCTACCAGTACCTGGTTGGCGCCGAGATCGATTACTCCGAGGGGCTGGAGGGTTCCCAGTTCGTGATCAAGAACCCGAATGCGCAATCGACCTGCGGTTGCGGGTCGTCCTTCTCGGCCTGATTCGACTGCCTCGAACAACGGGCGCGGGGCTCGACGCCCCGCGCCTTTTTTCGTTATGTCCCCTGCTTTGCCGGGGACGGTATCCCCTGGCGGGATTGCCCCTAACGCGGGTAGATGGCGCCGAGGATGCGCGGGCCGCGGGCGCCCGTGACTTCTGCAAGATTTCCCGCCTCGCCGTGGAGCGTGAGCCATGCCAGCCAGGCAAAGGCCACGGCCTCGACCCAGTCGGCCGGTTGGCCCAGAAAGTCGGTGCTGGCAACACGGCAATCCGGCAGATGCCGTTGCAGGCGCGCCATGAGTGCCTGGTTGCGCGCGCCGCCACCGCAGACAAAAAGCTCCTTTGGGCTGCCGCACCAGCGGCCAATGGCCTCGGACGCCGACACGGCCGTCAATTCGAGCAAGGTCGCCTGGACATCCTCGGGCCGTTCGCTGCCTGTAAGGTGGCGTTCCAGCCACTCGCTGTTGAATTCGTCGCGGCCGCAACTTTTCGGCGGGCCGACGGCAAAAAAGGCGTCGGCCAGCAGGCGCTGCAGCAGTTCGGGAAGTACCTGTCCCTGAGTCGCCCAGTGTCCGCCTTCATCGTAGCGCTGCCCGAGGCGGCGTTCTATCCATGCATCCATCAGCAAATTGCCCGGACCGCAGTCGAACCCCCGCACTGGCTGTCGCGGGTTGAGGTCGGTCAGGTTGGCGATGCCGCCCAGGTTGAGGATTACCCGATGCAGCTGCGAATCACCAAAAACGGCGGCATGAAAGGCCGGTACCAGCGGCGCCCCCTGGCCGCCCGCGGCGATGTCGCGGCTGCGAAAATCGGCGACGACGGCTATCCCGGTGAGCTCGGCAAGCAAGGCCGGGTTGTTCACCTGGACGCTATAGCCGGCTGCCGGTTGGTGGCGGATAGTCTGCCCGTGGCATCCGACGGCCGCGACCTGCGCCGCATCGATACCCGTGCTGGCCAGCACCTCGCGCACGGCTTCGGCGTAACAGTGCGCCAGTTCGTTGGCGAGCAGTGCGGCAGAGTGAAGCTCGTTGTGCCCCGCCGCCTGCAATTGCATGACCTGATTTCGGATTGACGCGGTATAAGGCAACCAGCATGTTGCAAGCGTGTGCGGAGACTCTGTCGAGAAGTCCACCAGAGCCGCATCGACGCCGTCCAGGCTGGTCCCGGACATCAGGCCGACGATCAGCGGCCCGACAGGTGCCATATCAATCGCCCTGGGCGAGGTTGAATCCGCGAATCAGGTCGATACGAGCGAGATTGGCCTCGGTTTGCGCCCGGAACAGGCCAAACTGCTGGGGCAGCAGGGGAGGTGCGCTGGGCAGGGCCATTGCCAGGGGATTCTGATGCACGTCGGCCACGCGGAATTCGTAATGCAGGTGGGGGCCGCTGGCCAGTCCGGTGGCGCCGACGAAGCCGATCACATCGCCCTGACCCACGCGGCTGCCCTTGCGCAACCCCGGCGCGAAGCCCGAAAGGTGGCCGTAGAGCGTCGTGTAGCGGTTTTGATGGCGCAGGAGGACGACCTTGCCGTAGCCGCCCTGCACGCCGACATACTCCACCGTGCCGTTGCCGGTGGCCTTGACCCGGGTGCCGGTCGGTGCGCCGTAGTCGATGCCCTTGTGCGCCCGCCATTTCTGCAGGACCGGGTGGAAGCGGGCCGAGCTGAAACCCGAGGTGATGCGCGAGAACTCCAGCGGCGAGCGGAGGAATGCCTTGCGGATGTTCTTGCCGTCCGCCGTGTAATAGCCGCTGCCGCTTTCGCCGCCGGCGGGGTCGGCGAACCACGCGGCACGGTAGGCTTTGCCGTTATTGACGAACTCGGCGGCGAGGATGCGCCCGCTGCGCACCGGACGGCCGAGATGGTTGATGGATTCATAGATGACGGCAAAGCGGTCGCCGCGGCGCAAATCGCGATGAAAATCGATGTCGCCGCCGAAGATGTCCGCCAGTTGCGTCGCCACGGAGTCGGGAATTCCCGCGGCGTCCGATGCGCCGAACAGGGAGTAGCGGATTTCGGCGGTCTGCATGACCACCTGGGTTTCCAGCGGCAGAGCCTGTTCCGCAGCCGAGAACTGTTCGCCATTGCCATCGGCCCTGCGTTCGACCACCAAGGCCTGATCCTTGCCGCCATTGAGCGGAAAAATCAGGGTCTGCAGTTCGCCCTGAGGCCCGGTCCGCACGGTCAGGTTCTTGCCCGGACTGAGTTGGCGGAACAGGCTTTGCGTGGTGGCACTGGCCTTCAGAAAGCCGACGGCGGCCGTATCATCGACGCCGAGGCGTTGCAGCAGCCCCATCACCGTGTCGCCGCGCTGCACCCGCTCTTCACGCAGAAAGCTCTGCTCGCTTTCTGCCGCTGCGCTCAATACGGGCAGGGACAGGCGTTCGACCACCAGCTGCTGCGGGATGTCCGCCAGGCGGGCGTCGTTGACCGTACCCAGGGCGGCGACCATGCTGAAGAGCGAGACACCCACCACGCCGACGCCGGCCCAGAAATGCCCCGGTCGTTCGCTTCGGTGGTGAAGGAGTTGCGCTAAAATCCCGCTCTTGTTTTTGTGCAATTGGATGGTCGGTCGGCTGAACAGTCGGGCGAGTGTAGCAAAAATCCCCCCTCCGTCAAACCAGGTTACGTCACCATGGTCGATATCGACTCCCAACTGGCGCTGATCAAGCGCGGCGCCGACGAACTGCTGATCGAAGCCGAACTCGTCGAAAAGCTGAAATCCGGCCGGCCCCTGCGCATCAAGGCGGGCTTCGACCCGACCGCGCCGGACCTGCATCTCGGGCATACCGTGCTGATCAACAAGCTGCGGCACTTCCAGGATCTCGGCCATCACGTGATGTTCCTGATCGGCGACTTCACCGGCATGATCGGCGACCCCAGCGGCAAGAACGCAACCCGCCCGCCCCTGTCCCGCGAGCAGATACTCGAGAACGCCGACACCTACCGCGAACAGGTGTTCAAGATACTCGACCCGCAGAAGACTGAAGTCTGCTTCAACTCGACCTGGTTCGAGCCCCTCGGCGCCGCCGGCATGATCAAGCTCGCCGCCCGCCACACCGTGGCGCGCATGCTCGAACGCGACGATTTTTCCAAGCGCTACAGCGGCGGCCAGCCCATCGCCATCCATGAATTCCTCTACCCGCTGTGCCAGGGCTACGATTCCGTGGCCATGAAGGCCGATGTCGAACTCGGTGGCACCGACCAGAAATTCAACCTGCTGATGGGGCGGGAACTGCAGAAGCACTACGGCCAGGCGCCGCAGTGCGTACTCATGATGCCCCTGCTGGAAGGTCTGGATGGCGTCAACAAGATGTCGAAATCGCTCGGCAATTACATCGGCATCGCCGAGTCGCCCACCGAAATCTTCGGCAAGCTGATGTCGGTGTCGGACGAACTGATGTGGCGCTACTACGAACTGCTGTCGTTTCGCGGCAACGACGAGATCGCCCGCTTCAAGCGCGAAGTGGCCGACGGGCGCAATCCGCGCGACGTCAAGGTGCTGCTGGGGCAGGAAATCGTCGCCCGCTTTCATTCCCCGCAAGCGGCGGATGAGGCGCTGGCCGAATTCGAGGCGCGCTTCCAGCGCGGCGTCCTGCCCGACGACATGCCCGAAATCAGCGTGCCGGCCGGTTCGCTGGCCCAGGTGCTCAAGGCCGCCGGGCTGACGCCGAGCACCTCGGACGCGCTGCGCATGATCGACGGCGGCGGGGTGCGCGTGAACGGCGAGAAAGTCGGCGATCGCAACACGGCGCTGAGCGCCGGAGACTGCGTCGTATTGCAGGTCGGCAAGCGGAAATTCGCCCGTGTGACGCTGAGCTGAAGGC
>CAZYTN010000027.1:0-9041 GCA_964650115.1 uncultured Sulfuritalea sp. | reverse complement strand
GTCGTATTGCAGGTCGGCAAGCGGAAATTCGCCCGTGTGACGCTGAGCTGAAGGCCAATCCATCCGCAAGCGCATTTGACTGAGGCCGCATGGATACCATTTTCACCAACATGGCGGTCAGCGTCACCGAACTGCAGCGTAATTTCGCCGCCATCATCAAACAGGCCGATGACAGTCCCGTGGCCATACTCAACCACAACCGACCCGAGGCCTATCTCCTGCCGGCAGCGCATTACGAGCGACTCATGGCCTATCTGGAAGATCTGGAGGATGCCCGAATGGTGCATGAACGCGCCAAAGGTCCTTTCGTCGAGGTAAGTCTGGATGAGCTATAAGCTGCGTTTCCACGAACTGGCGTTGGCGGAGTGGAAAAAACTCGATGGCAGCGTTGAGAGCCACTGCAAAAAAGCTCGAAGAACGGCTGAATAACCCCTGCATCCCGTCCGACGCGCTCTCCGGCATGTCCGATTGCTACAAGATCAAGCTCAAGCGAATGGGTTATCGGTTGGCATATCGTCTCGATGATGGTGTGGTGTTTGTCACCGTGATCAGCGTCGGCAGACGAGACAGGCAAAAAGTTTATGAGGCAGCGCAATCCAGGTTGCGACCGGCCTGAGGTGGGGGTTGATTTCAATTCCCGGCGCCGTCCCGCGATCCAGTTCGGCTGCACTGAAACAATCCGGCTGGGGCAAGCCCAAAATTCCCGTTTGACTGTGGTGAGAAAGCCACAAAATGACCGCGGCTGGATTCAAAAACCGCCGTGGCGATTGTTCCCCGCCCGGCACTGAAGCAAAATGCCCCCAGCTTCCCGGAATCGGGTAGTGGCAGCGAACAGTGACCGACCACGTGGTGTCATTGCAAACTGTCTAAACCAACTCTCTTTTTGGAGAAATCTATGCAAAAGAAACTAATCGCGGTTGCTATCGCTGCCATCTCGGCCGCACCGGCCTTCGCACAGTCCAACGTGACCGTCTACGGCCGCGTCGATTATGGCTACATGTCCCGTGGCGGCGACGACGGTGCTGTCAGCACCAATGGCACGAAGACGGAAATGGCCTCCGGCATGCAAGCCGGCAGCCGTATCGGCTTCAAGGGCTCGGAAGATCTGGGCAACGGCCTGAAGGCGATCTTCGAGGTCGAGTCCGGCCTTGCTAACGACGCGACTGCTTCTGGCGTTGCCGGTATCTGGTCCGCCGCTCTGCGCCACGCCTATGTCGGTCTGACCCACGCCAAGTACGGTACCTTTGTCGGCGGCCGCCTGGACGGCGTCCGCTACGGCATCTACAACAAGTACGATGCTTTCGCCGGCGGCGGCATGGGTAACTTCACCCAGATGACCGGCCAGGTCGATCGCGCCGACAATGCGCTGGCCTGGGTCTCCCCGAACTGGAGCGGCTTCAGCCTGGTGTTGGCTCACGCCCGCGACGTTGGCGGCAACGAAGTCGCAGGCAGCCAATCGATCATTCTTGGTACTCCCGCCGCCGGTGTGAAGGCCAACACCTCTGACGGTCGCCTCTACACGATCAAGGGCACGTATGAAAATGGCCCGATCAGCATCGACCTCGACTACGAGACCGTCCAGGTCGCCCACAAAGGCGCCTTGGCGGCCAATGGTGGCGTGGGTGTTGGCGACACGGTGGTCTGGACCGTCGGCGGTTCCTACGACTTCGGCATGGTGAAGGTTCGCGCCTTGTATGATCACCATGAAACCGATGCCGCCGGCTTCGCCAAGACCGCAACCGTTCGCGATCTCGTGGATTACGATGCCTGGTTCATCAGCGCCAGCGTGCCTTACGGCAACTTCCTGTTCAAGGGCACCTACGGCTCCATCAACGATGACCGCAACACGTTTGAGCGTGGTGCTGGCATTCAAGGCGATGCCAACAAGTGGGGCCTGGGCGTGAACTACAACCTGTCGAAGCGCACCAATGTGTACCTCGACTTTGGTCAGATCAACAACGACCGCACCGCCAACTACCAGATCAGCCCGGCTGCCAACAGCCAGATGACTGGCTACGGCACGAGCGGCTGGAACCTCGGCCTGGCCCACAACTTCTAATCTGACCCAGTCAGCTTTGAAGCCAAAACGGACGCTTCGGCGTCCGTTTTTTTTGGGCGCTTGCCTCTCAATCCGCACATCGACGCGCAGCAAGCTGTGCAGCGGCATTTCGCCGAAGATGAGCATCGGCGCCCGCCGTGACTGCAACGCGGCGGAACTACAGACCAAGGCTACAAGTCCCGACGCTTTGCCTTGAGCGGGTGGATCCTGATGGCCTTTCCCTTTGTGATAAAAAGGAGTTTCGGTCCGCAGCGTGCCGTGTCGTGATAAATGCCGACGCAGTCAAGGCATTGATGGCACTCGTCGTAGTCGATGCCACCCGCCGCGGCAATCGCGTCATAGCGGCAGGCGATGCGGCATCGCTGGCAGGGCTGGCCGCAAGCTTCGATGCGCGGCAGCCAGTTCCAGCGGCGCAGGCGGCCGCCGAGGGTGAGTGCGGCGCCCAGCGGACAGACGAAGCGACAAAAGAACTTGTACACAAATGCTCCGGCCAGTAACAGGGCGACTGCCCAGAGCAGGAAAGGCCATTCGCGCTGGAAACCGACGGTGATGGATGTCTTGAAGGGCTCGATCTCGACCAGCTTTTCTGCCGCGGCGGGGACAAGGGCCGCCGTGCCCGCCAGCAGCGCCAGGATGGCGTAACGGCTGCGCGCGAGCAGTCGCGAGAGCATTGCGGGCATGCGCCACTGCGGAACGCGCAGGGCGCGGGCCAGCAGGCCGATGAATTCCTGCAGGGCACCGAAGGGACAGAGCCAGCCGCAAAAGGTGCCGCGGCCCCAGACCGCCAGGCTGACCAGGGTATACGCGATCAGCAGCAGCGATACCGGATCGTAGAGGAAGCTCTTGAGCCCCGCCCCGGCGGACACCGATTTGATTGCGCCGGTGATCTGGACGATCGAGAGCTGTCCCTGGGCGTACCAGCCGATGAAGCCCAGCGTGAAAGCGAGGAAAGCCATGCGGAACACAAGCAGGCTGCGCGGCTTGACTGAAACCCGGCGCGGCTTCAGCAGGATTCCAGTCAGGAGCAGCAAGGCGACGCCGATGACGATGAGGTCGGGCAGTCGCCCCTGCCAGGCTTGCAGCCACTCGGGCAGGGGTTTCGGCGGGTAGTCCAGCAATTCGGCGGGCGGGGCGTAGCGCAGCCCGACCTGTTTCTGCGTCACCACCGGCAGGATCATGCCGCGGGCGCGGCTGACGGTGAACCGAAAATCCATCGGCCTGCCCGGATCGAGACCCGCCTGCGCCGGCGCGGTCAGGATCAGGGCGCCGCTGAGGTTGCCACTCAGGTCACCACTAAAGTCGCCGAGCGCCGGTATTCGCGCGTAATCGCGGTTGGCATCGCGCAGTTCGATCGGCAGTTCGTTCTGCGCCAGGGCCAGGCGTGGCGGCGAGGTTCCCGGCACGAAGGACGCGTCCGCCAGGGCATAGCGGCCGCGCGTGGCGATCCAGAAGGCGGGGCGATCGTCCAGAAGGTAGGCCTTGAACTTTGCCCAGGCGGCATCGCCCAGCAGGTTCTGGCCGATGTTGGGGGCATTGAGATACGCCACATAAATTTCGACGTAGGTCTCCCCGGGTTTCTGCAGCGCTTCCTCGTCGCTACCGGCTGCATCGGTACCGGCGAACAATTTCTCGATTTCCGCGTTGCTGACCGACATGTGCTGCACATAGCCGCGCCGTATCAGCGTCGCAAGATCCATGCGCTCGAATGGCAGGGGCTTGACCACGGCGGGCGGGGCGCCGCTGCCGGGATCGGCAAACCCGAGCCGGACCCGGGCCACCGCCAGCGCCGCGGCGAGTACCGACTGATTGACGATGCGCACCGAGGCGGTGGCCTTGGCGACGCCATCCAGTACGACCCGGTTGCCGCCGTCAGTCACGCGAGTGTTGCCGTAGGTGCTGGAAACGGTGATCTGCTGTTTCAGGCTCTTGCCCTGATACTGCTTGACGAAGTCGTTGAGGGGGCCAGGGCCGAGGCCGGCGAGAAACACCGGCTCGTGCTGGCGCAGCACCTCGACATCGATGAACTTGCCGCCGGCATCGATCGCCACCAGCAGATTCATCGGCGTTCCCTCGAAGCCGGGGATCGGCGCCAGATCGATCGACTCGAAGACATAGCCGACCGGTCCGGCATCGGGCGTGAGTTCGCTGGTCAATGGCCAGGCAGGGACTTCGCGCAACTTTTCGCCTACATGCAAGGGAGGCTGGAAACGGCGTTCGATGGCAGACTTGTCGAGGTCGCCGGCCCCGGCGCCGGTGCAGAACAGCAGGATTGCCAAGAGGGTCAGCCATGTCTTCGTCCGAAACCCTGCAAGCTTCGCCAACATAGTGTCCCCGAACCGCATGCCCGTCATTTCGTACTGCAATTCATGACACCTTGCTCCTGGTCATTGATCGGCGCCTGCGGGATGATTGCCCTGCTGGTTTTCGGTGGTGTCACGCATGGACTCTACATGTGCGACCCTGCCTTGTCACCGCAAAAGCCGTGCCTGCATTCTTGCCGGTGTCCTGCAAAAACTCGTCAGTTATCCCCATCCCGTTATCCCCATCCCGCCGGACGTCATGATTTTCATGAAAACGCACCGTGGGTGGGACGGTTCCGCGGTGAATGCGATATCGTTGTCCAATGTACGCTGCGTCGTTCGCCCCCTCCTTGCCGTTCCTTGATAGCCCGCGCCTGAGCGTCAGGCAGCCACCCATCGTCTGGGCTGTTCTGGCATCGGTGGTCGTGCATGGGCTGGCCTTGGGTTGGCTGCCGGGTCTGCAACAGGCGCAGGAGCTGATGTCCAGGCCGCTGCGCGTTCTGCTGCCGGCGCCGGTAACGGAGCCGGTCGCCGTTCCGCCGGCGCCGACTTTTCCGCACGAGTTGCGCAAGGCCGATGCGCTCGCTCCGACGCCGGTGCTGACCCGGTCTGCACAATCTGCGGAATCCGATGCACCGGCCGTTCCGGTGGCGCCTGTTGCCGCCCCTGTAGCTACGGCCGAGCCTGCGCCGGTGCCGGCCGTGTCGCAGCCTGCCCCCAGCGCAGCGGTGTCGCGCCCGACGGCGCCCGATCCGGCGGCTCTGGCCGCCTACGGGCGGAACCTTGCCGGTGCCGTTGCGCTTCATCAGCGCTATCCGCGTCTCGCACAAATTCGGCAATGGCAGGGGGCCGCGTTGCTGCAACTGGAACTGGCGGCCGACGGCCAACTGCAGTCGGTACGCGTGTTAAGCTCAAGCGGACATGAAATCCTCGATCGACAGGCTATCGACATGGTGCGTGCGGCGGTGCCTCTGCCGCCACTGCCGGCCAGCCTCGCCGGGCGTTCGCTGACCGTTGATGTTCCAGTGGTTTTCCGGCTGGCTTCGTAGCGACAGCACTTTGCATTGCCGACGCTGGTGGCTCGCACTGCTCGGCTTGACGCTTCCTGTCTTTGCCGCGCCGGCGATCCTGCCGGCAGACGAGCTTGCCAATGGCGTCTTCGTGATCCCCGCCCCGCTGGCCGATTCGACTCCGGAAAATCACGGACGTGTAGTCAATTCCGGATTCATCATAGGCCGGGACGGGGTGATCGTGATCGACAGCGGAGCCAACCATCGCCATGGCGAAGCCATACTCGCCACCGTGGCGCGGGTGACGCCCAAGCCGGTGAAGCTGCTGATCAACACCCATCCGCATCCGCAGAACGTGCTCGGCAACTCGGCCTTCGCCGAGCGCGGCATTCCGATACTGGCGACTGCCGCAACCGTCGCCGCCATGGACGAGCGCTGCCCCAACTGCCTTGCAAGCCTGCGCCAGAGCGTTGGCGACGAGGCCATGCGCGGTACCCGCATCCGGTTGCCCGATACAGCTTTCGCTGCGTCGCAGATGCTGGAGATTGCCGGGCGGCAGCTGACACTGCTGCACTTCGGTCACGGTCATACGGAGGGTGACCTGGTCGTGTTCGATGAGGCCAGCGCCGCGCTGTTTTCCGGCGACCTGATTTATAGCGGACAGATTCCGCACTTGTCCGAAGCGGATACCGCCGGCTGGATCGCGGTACTGAATCACGTTGCCGGGTTGCCTATCCGGATTCTGATTCCCGGCCGCGGACCGGTAGGGGCCGCAGGCGATCTCGCGCCGACCCGGCATTATCTGTCGGAGTTGAGACAACGCGTATCCGCCGCTTACCATGATGGTCGCAGCGCGGACGAAGCCATCAGGCTTGCCGAACTTCAGGAATATGCAGGCTGGCATGGCTACGCCGAGCGTCACGGACGCAATGTGCAACACGTGTATTTCGAAATCGAGCGGCATGATCTGGCCGGCCGGCGCGAGGGTGGGCGATGAGTCTGAGGCTGCGGCTCAATCTTCTCGTCGCGGCGCTGAATCTGGGTTTTCTTGCGGCCCTGACCTGGCTTCTGATCGTCGACTACCGCAACTCGATTCAGGAGGAGATCGAGGCCGCGCACCGGGTGACCGTGCAAATGCTGGGTAACGCCGCGCAGACCAGCCCGATCTTCGGTCCGGCGCCGGCGGTGATGGTGAGCTTTCTGCAAAGCCTGGGGCGGGTCCGCGCCAATGACATCCGTCTCTATTCGAACGACGGCGTGCTGCGCTACAGTTCGCCGCCCAGTACCTACAAGGCGGGGCGCCGCGCGCCGGAGTGGTTCGAAGCCCTGATGCGATCGAAAGTCGCTGTGACGGTGATCAGCATGCCCGGCGCGCGCATCGAGATCGCTCCCGACGCTTCGCGCGCGGTGCTGGATGCCTGGGACAACATGACAGGGATATTTCTGCTGGGTCTGGCCTTCGTTGCCGTGCTGCATACGGCGTTGCTGCTGTTTCTGCGCCGCCTGTTGCGCCCGACCGAGGTCGATGCGCGGCGGCTGGTTACAACCACGCAGGAACTCGCGGAAAACCGCGAGGTGATGCGCTTGATCGAGGCCGGCATCGAGGAAGAACGCAAGCGCCTGGCCCGCGAACTCCATGATGAACTCGGTCAGTCGGTCACCGCGATACGGCTGATCGCCACTTCAATTGCACGCGGCAGCGAAGCTTCCAGCGTGACTCAGGGCGCGGGAAAGGTCAACGAGATTGCTGCCGGGATCTACGACAGTGTGCATCGCATAGTGCGCGAGTTGCGTCCGGCCGTCCTCGAGCAACCGGACCTGGCTGCGGCACTGCTGGATCTTGGACGGGAATGGCGCGTCCGGCATCACGATGTCGAACTTGTGCTGGATCTTGAAGGCGACCTCGGCGACCTCGGCGAGGCCCTGACGCTGGCCGTGTTTCGCAGCGTGCAGGAGGCCCTCACCAATGTCCTCAAGCATGCCGGTGCCAGCCGTGCAAGGCTGGCGGTGACACGCGGCGACGGCAGGCTGGAGGCACGCATCGAGGACGATGGCCAAGGCGTGTCGGCCGCGCTGACGGGTTCCGGACACGGACTGGTCGGCATGCGCGAACGGGTCGTGGCGCTCGGCGGCAGTCTTGAGGCCGGGCCGTGCCCGGGTGGCGGTTTCCGCGTTAGGATCGTGCTTCCCCTGCCAGGAGATTCAGAGTGACCTCGACGTTGCGCATCATGCTGGTCGACGACCATGCGGTCGTCCGCATGGGATTCCGCCTGCTGCTCGATACCACCAGCGATCTGCGCGTGGTGGCCGAATGCGGCAGCGGCGAGGAGGCCCTGCAGTGCTTCGCCGAGGTGAAGCCCGATGTCGTCGTGCTGGATCTGTCGATGGGCGGCATGGGTGGACTGGAGACGCTCTCGCGCCTGCTGGCGAAATGGCCCGCTACGCGCGTGCTGGTGCTGTCCGCGCATGAGGACACGGCACATCCGCGGCGCGCCCTGGCGGCAGGGGCGCTCGGCTATCTGACCAAGCGCAGCGCGGCCGAAGCCCTGATAGAGGCCATTCGACAGGTTGCGGCCGGCAGGCTGTTTCTCGAACCGGCGCTGGCGCAGGAAATCGTCGTCGAACAGGTGAGCAGTCCGGGCAGTCCGCTGGAGACCCTTTCCGCACGCGAATTCGAGGTGTTCGTGATGCTGGCGCGCGGCAAGTCCGTGGCCGAAATCGCCGCAGTGCTGTTTCTCAGTCCGCGCACGGTGGGTACCCACCTCTACAACATCAAGCAGAAACTCGGCGCCGGCAACGCGGCGGAACTGACGCTGATTGCCATTCGAAACGGCCTGATCGAAGCCTGAAATCCTGCGGCGGGGTGCGACTCATGAATTTCATGAACAGCCGACACGCTGAATCACGCAGGCGAAAACAGTACGCGGAGGTGAGAATCCGGGTTCCCGTATTTCCGTAAATATCCGAACTGACCAATGACTGATCTCACACTGCGTTTTCGCCTGCTGCCCTGCCTCGTCGCCGGCCTTTTCCCTTTCAGTTCCCAAGGTGCCGACCCGCGTGTGACCACCGATCAGGTCGTGGTGACAGCCACTCGCATGGAGGAGAAGAGCTTCGACCTGCCTGTCTCGATTGACCAAGTCAGCGGCGAGATGCTGCGTGACAGTCGCCCCTTGGTGAACCTGACGGAGACGGCGGTGCGCATTCCGGGCGTTGTTGTGAATAACCGCTTCAATGCCGCCCAGGATCTTGCTGTATCAAGCCGTGGCTTTGGCGCCCGGGCCTCGTTTGGTGTTCGCGGCGTTCGCATCTATGCCGACGGTATCCCCGTGACCATGCCTGACGGTCAGGGGCAGACGGGCACATTCAATCTCGACACGGCGAAATCAATCGAATTCATGCGCGGACCGTTTTCGGCCCTCTACGGCAATTCATCGGGGGGGGTCGT
Source organism: uncultured Sulfuritalea sp. (assembly GCA_964650115.1). GTDB lineage: Bacteria > Pseudomonadota > Gammaproteobacteria > Burkholderiales > Rhodocyclaceae > Sulfuritalea. The sequence continues at coordinate 224 of CAZYTN010000027.1, read as the reverse complement.
GCAGATCCTGACGCGCGATGGCGCCCAGGAGCCAACCTTGAGCGGCGCTTACACGGCAGGCAGCTACGATACGCGCCGCGGCAGTCTCAGCTTCGAGGGGCAGGCGGGCGGGTTGAACTATCTCCTTAACACCACGGATTACGATTCGGACGGCTATCGCGATCACAGCCGTTCCTCACGTGAGACTTTCCACGCCAAGCTGCGCTACGCCTTCAGCGATGCGA
>CAZYTN010000026.1:2806-17539 GCA_964650115.1 uncultured Sulfuritalea sp. | reverse complement strand
GCGATATCGCTGTGACCGACCACCGCCTCGATCGAAAAGCGGCGGCGCAGGTCGGCGAGCAGGCGGTTGAGGGTGAGGTACTGGGCATCCGCAAAAGGTAGCTCGTCACAACCCTCAAGTTCAATGCCGATAGAAAAGTTGTTGCAGTTCTCTCGCCCCATCCAACTCGAGATGCCTGCATGCCAGGCGCGATCGGCGCATGAAACAAACTGGATCAGTTCGCCGTCGCGGCGCACGAGAAAATGGGCCGAAACCCGAATGTCCCGTATTTGGCCGAAATAGGGATGCGCCTCGGGATCGAGGCAATTGGTAAACAACTGGATGATCTCTGGGCCCCCAAATACTCCGGGCGGCAAACTGATGGCGTGGATAACGATCAGCCGGATCGGCTCATGCCCGGGTCGCTCATCAAAATTCGGCGAGGGCACCCGTCGCGCGTCGGGCAACCAGCCGGCGTCACCTACGTCCGGCAGGTGCTTCACTCGTTCATTCCCAATCGCGCCATACGATAGCGCAAGGAACGGAATGTTACGCCGAGCAACCTTGCGGCAGCGGTGCGATTGTTGTTTGACTGATTGAGCGCATCAAGAATGGCCTGGCGCTCCACGTGATCGAGGTGATCCTGCAGAGAGCCGCCGACTGTGGCGGCGGGAATCCCGGGCAGTTGGGCCGGCGCCAAATTCAGGTCAGCCACGTCAACGCGATCCCCGGTCATCAATGCCAGGGCCCGCTCCAGAACATTCTCGAGTTCCCGCACATTGCCCGGGAAGGGATAGCTTTGCAAAGCCTCAAGGGCAGGAGCAGTCAGCGGTGGAGGAATCAGACCGGCCGCCCGTGCCAACCGCTCCAGAATGTGCTGCACCATCGTCGGAATATCGTCGCGGCACTCCCTCAAAGCCGGCATCCGCAGTTCAATGACATTTAGCCGATAGAAAAGGTCCTGGCGGAATCGTCCCTGATCGACCAGTGTCTTGAGATCCTGATGCGTGGCGCAGATGACGCGCACATCGACGATTTCCTCGCTGGTGGCTCCGACCTTGCGCACGCGTTTCTCCTGAATCGCCCGCAGCAACTTGACCTGCATCGTCAGAGACAACTCAGCCACCTCGTCGAGAAACAGGGTGCCACCGTCGGCGACCTGGAAGAACCCCTCGCGATCGTCGCTGGCACCGGTGAACGCTCCCTTGCGGTAGCCGAAGAACTCGCTTTCCATCAGGTTCTCGGGAATCGCTCCGCAATTTACCGGCACAAAGGCGCGGTCACGGCGGGCGCCCAGGCTGTGGATCAGGCGAGCCGCCAATTCCTTGCCGCTCCCCGACTCGCCGGTGACGTGAACCGGCGCCTGACTTCGCGCCACCCGGTCAATCAGCCTGCGCACCTGCTCGATGGCCGGCGAGTCGCCGAGCAGACCGGACCCGCCACCCGGATCGCCGGAAGGATCCGGTGTGGGCAAATCCAGCGCCGACTTGACCATGCCCCGCAACTGGTCGAGCGACACCGGCTTGGCGATGTAATCGAATGCTCCGGCCTTGAGTGCGGACACCGCATTCTCGGTGCTGCCATGTGCGGTAATCACCGCCACCGGCAAGTCGGCCACGGTCTCGGCGATATGGCGCACCAGGTCCAAACCCTCGCCATCCGGCAGGCGCATGTCGGTCAGACACAATTGGTAGCGCTGGCTGGCCAGCATATGGCGCGCCTCGGCGAGAGATCCGGCGCAATCCGCCAGCAGACCCATGCGCGCCAGGGTAAGGTCGAGCAACTCGCGGATATCCGCCTCGTCATCCACGACCAACACTCGCTTCTTTTCGCCCTGACCACGAGGGCGACGGTCATTCTTCACAGACATGCGAGCCCCTCGGCCGAGATCCGGAAATGGCCACCCGAGGCCTCGTCCAGCAGTTCGAGACTGGCACCACTCGCCTCGCACAATTCCCGCGCGATATAAAGGCCCAACCCGGTACCGGCACCATGCGTTGTAAAAAAAGGCTCGAACACCTGATTGCGCTGCGCCTCTTCGACTCCCGGTCCATCATCGATGATGTGCAACTCCACCCTGTTCGCCGTGGCGGCCGCCCGCGCCTCCAGTCGTACTGCTCCATCTGCTGCGCTGGCATGGCGCAGCGCGTTTCCCAGGAGATTCCACAGCACGCGATAAAGATGCCCCCGATCAAAACGCAGTTCGACGTCCAGCTCACCTATCTGGATGCGCCTGCCGGCCGACGCATCGTGCAGAGCCAGTTCCTCAAGAAATCCGGAAAGAAAAACCTGCCAACGCAGGGTTTCCGGTTGCGCGCGATCACGGCGGCCAAGTTCCAGCACCTCGGTCACCAGCCGATTCAGGCGGCGGGTATTGTCATGAACGATGCGGGCCAGGCGCTGATGCAAAGGATCGCTCTCCTCCTCGGCCAGCAGTTCGGCGGCATGACTGATGGCCGCCAGCGGATTGCGAATCTCGTGCGCCATATTTGCGGTAAGCCGTCCAAGTGCCGCCAGCTTCAACTGCTGCGCCTGGGACTGTACCCGCTCCATGTCTTCCAGATAAATCAGCGCATGCCCCCCCAGTTCTGCTGAGGGCATATAGCGCACGCGCAACAGGGGTCCACTTTCCTGTCGCCACATCTCCACCATTTCGACGGGCTGTGCGCTCCACACCCGGAAGCGATCGGCCAGCCCGCTGGAAAGGGTCGCCAGTTCGGCACCGGCCGCTGCATGCACCCCAAGCAAGGCATCGGCGCGCGGGTTGAGCAATCGCACATGCCCTTCGCCATCGACCACCAAGACACCATCCTCCATATCGCGAATGATCCGCTCGCTGATTCGCAACTGGTCGTTCAGCTCTCTCCCCCGATCCCGCGCCAGCGTTTCGTTGGCAACCACCCGCTGCGCCAGCAACCGGGCAATGATCGCGGTAGCAAAAAAGGCAATGCAGATAATCCCGGTGCGCACGAAGTCTGCCGGATCAGCCTCCAGTGCCAGTGCGCGCCAGCTTTCCTCGAGCAGCATCGCCACCGAGGCCAGAGCTGCGTAAAACAACGTCATCCGCCCCTGCCCCACCAGCGCGGCGCCGGCAACTACCACCAGCAGCAGCATGGCGATGCCACTCTTTTGTCCGCCGCTGGCGAACATCATCAGCGTCAGGGCCGCAATGTCGACCGCCACCTGCACCGAAAGCTGAAGATTGAAGCGGCGCGGCCTGCGCAGCAATACGACCAGAAACGCAACGGCCAGCAGGAGATAAACTGCGGCGACACGACCAAACAGCCGGGGGTCCTGTGTGCCGAGACTGACCGTATCGCCAAAAAAGAGCGCTACGACCAGAAACAGCGCGGCGATCGACATGCGGTAAATCGTGAAAAAGCGCAGCGAACGCCAGAATGAGTCGATTGCGTCAGTCTCCTGCGGCAGCAGACTCTGTATGCTCAAGGCCGGACTCCCAGCCGTCGATGGTCTTCGCAACAGTAATCCTGCCCGGCTTCGCTGATCGACTCGGTACGCGGGAAATGTACTCCGCAATGCGCACATCGCGTCATTGCCTCGGGCACGCCTGCTGTCGGTGGGGCCTTACCGCGTCGGTTCGATGCGCGTACCAGCGCATAGATCACGGCAATCACGAAAATGAAAAGTAGAAACTTCGCCACGGCCTTCAGCCCCCCGCAGCAGAAAGCGGTTGGTCGGGGCGAGAGGATTCGAACCTCCGACTCCTGCGTCCCGAACGCAGTACTCTACCAGGCTGAGCTACGCCCCGACGGCAAGTTGGTGGCAAGGAAAGACATTGCGGGAACGGGCTCAGTATTTCGGCCCGGGGAGTCATCCTTGCAAACATCGCGGTGATCAAAAACTTCTTTGCACTGCAAAGTCTGCCAATTGTAGCAGCGTTTCCCTGAACTTTGATTCCGGTAACGGTGCCAGCGCAGCTTTGGCCATCCCGGCCTCCTCGACCCCGTGTCGACGCGCGACATCAAGAGCACCGCTGGAGCGCACCGCTGCCAGCACGTCAGCGAAACTGTCACTGCTGGCATTTTCAATTGCACTGCGGACCAAAGCCGCCTGCTGCTCCGTGCCATGCCGGATGACATGAATCAGTGGCAAGGTCGGCTTGCCTTCGGCCAGATCGTCGCCCAGATGCTTGCCTGTTTCAGCTTCCTGCCCCGAGTAGTCGAGTACGTCATCGATCAACTGGAATGCGGTGCCGAGATGCATGCCATAGTCCGCCATCGCTGTCTCGATCTCCGGACTCGCTTTGCCGAGAATCGCACCCAATCGGCCGGCAGCTTCGAACAGCTTGGCAGTCTTGTAGCGGATGACCCGCAGATAGTCGTCCACCCCGATATCGGCGTTGCGGCAGTTCATCAGTTGAAGCACTTCGCCTTCGGCAATGATGTTGGTCGCGTCGGCCAGTACCTGCATTACACGCATGCTGCCGACACCGACCATGATCTGGAAGGCGCGCGAATACAGAAAATCACCCACCAGCACACTGGCGGGGTTGCCAAACACTGCGTTGGCGGTATCGCGGCCCCGGCGCAGCGACGACTCGTCGACCACATCATCATGCAACAGTGTCGCTGTGTGAATGAACTCGACCACTGCCGCCAACTCGTGGTGGTGGGTTCCCGAGTAACCGCAGGCGCTGGCGGAAAGCAGCACCAGCGCAGGGCGCATGCGCTTGCCCCCGGCCGAGATGATGTACTCCGCAACCTGGCGAACCAGCACCACATCCGAATGCAGCCGCACCCGAACGACGGCGTCAACCGCGCGCATATCGGCGTCAATGGGGGCATACAGGCTGGCAAAGTCCACGGCGAATTTAACTGTCGATGCAAAGGGGCGATGTTAGGCGGCGCGTCTGACGGCGTCAACGGAACCGCACTGCGACCTCATCGCTGATTCATGACCATGACCTGCAAAGCGGTCGGCTCGATTCCCGTTCGTCGATCGGCCCCGGCGCGTGAACGGAAGCATGAACTGCGGCCGCTGCCGGCAACGAGGGAGAAACGACCTGCCCCCCTTGCCGTATTGCAGGTCAGTCCAAGGGATGCCGCTTCGCATGAAGCCCGCGCCGAACTGCGTCACCCGTACCACATTCTCCCTTCTTCCATAGATCGACAAGGCGGGCGGGCAAAAGGATTTCCCTTATACTCAGCGCTTGCCTCAATTGCCCGTCACCGTTGATTTTCCAGTACTTTTACTGCATTCATTGCCAACCGACATGACAATCACATTATGACAGAACCAAAACTTCCGGCCTCCCCGAAAAACCAGGCAGCGTGGTCGGGCCGCTTTGCGGAACCTGTTTCCGATCTCGTCAAACGTTACACCGCCTCGGTATTCTTCGATCGACGCATGTGGCGGCAGGACATTCGGGCTTCGCTCGCACATGCGCGGATGCTGGCTGGCCAAGGCATCATCGCCTCTTCCGACCTGCAGGCCATCGAGCAGGGCATGGCAAGCATCACCAGCGAAATAGAAACCAACAGTTTCAACTGGAATCTAGACGACGAAGATGTGCATCTCAACATCGAAAAGCGCCTCACCGCCCTCGTCGGCGACGCCGGCAAGCGCCTGCACACCGGTCGCTCGCGCAATGACCAGGTGGCTACGGACATCCGGCTCTGGCTGCGTGACACCATCGACGACATCGACGGCCTGCTGCGCAATTTCCAGGCCGCGTTGCTCGACGCCGCGGAAGCCCACGCCGACACTCCCCTGCCTGGCTTCACGCATTTGCAGGTAGCGCAACCGGTGACCTTCGGTCACCACCTGCTGGCCTATTTCGAAATGCTGCGTCGAGACCGCGAGCGCTTTGCCGACTGCCGCCGTCGCGTCAATCGCCTGCCGCTGGGTGCCGCGGCATTGGCCGGCACCACCTTCCCAATCGACCGCGAAGCCGTGGCGCGCGAACTCGGCTTCGAATCGGTCTGCGAGAATTCGCTGGATGCCGTTTCCGACCGCGACTTCGCCATCGAATTCTGTGCGGCCGCGTCGCTGGTGATGACCCATGTCTCGCGCTTTTCCGAGGAACTGATCCTGTGGATGAGCCCGCGTGTTGGATTCATCGATCTGGCCGACCGCTTTTGTACCGGCTCGTCGATCATGCCGCAGAAAAAGAACCCGGACGTGCCGGAACTCGCGCGCGGCAAGACCGGCCGCGTCTTCGGTCATCTGATGGGTCTGCTCACGCTGATGAAGGGCCAAGCGCTGGCTTACAACAAGGACAACCAGGAGGACAAGGAACCCCTGTTCGACACGGCCGACACGGTGAGCGATACCTTGCGCATCTTCGCCGACCTGGTTCCCGGAATCCGGGTCAAGCCCGACGCCATGGCCGCCGCATTGCGCCAGGGCTACGCCACGGCGACGGATCTTGCCGACTATCTGGTGAAAAAGGGTTTGCCCTTCCGTGATGCGCATGAAGCGGTGGCCCGCGCCGTACGCGCTTGCGAGGCGCGTGGCTGCGACCTGCCGGATCTGACGCTCGACGAACTGCGCTCATTCTCGCCGCTCATTGCCGGCGATGCATTTGCGGTTCTGACCGTAGCGGGATCGCTCGCCGCCCGCGACCACCTGGGCGGTACCGCGCCAGCCCAGGTGAGGGCCGCTATCGCCCGTTCCCGCGCGCGGCTCTGACCTGATGGCAATCCCGGAACGCATCGGCAAATACGAGATTCGCAGCAAGCTCGGCGAAGGCGCCACGTCCATCGTCTATCTCGGCTACGACCCTTTTGCCGAGCGCGAAGTGGCGGTCAAGGCGATCTTTCCCGAGGTGCTGCGCGACAAGGAACGGGGCAAGCTCTACCGCAATCTGCTGATGACCGAAGCTTCGCTGGCCGGCAAACTGATGCATCCGCACATCGTGCAGATTTTTGATGCCGTGTTGGCCGAAGACCAAAGCTATATTGTCATGGAGTATGTCAAGGGCGGCACGCTGGAGCCCTTCTGCAGTCCGAGCACCCTGCTGCCGGTCGACCGGCTGGTGGAGATGATTTTCAAGTGCACCCGCGCACTTGACTACGCCTTTCGCGCCGGCATTACCCATCGCGACATCAAGCCGGCCAACATCCTGCTGGTCAATGCGGGCAACAGCGCCGAACGGGTCAGCGGCGACATCAAGATCTCCGATTTCGGCGCGGCGATGATGAACAGTGGGGAGCAAACCCGCACCCAGGTATCAGGTGTCGGTTCGCCGGCCTATATGTCACCGCAGCAGGTGCGCGACCTGGCGCTAAATCACCAAACCGACATCTATTCCCTGGGCGTGGTGATGTACCAGTTGCTTACCGGGCGGCTGCCATTCCAGTCGACCTCCAACTACGGCATGATCTACCAGATCTGCAATACCGATCCGCCACCACCGTCGACTTTTCGCACCGACATGCCGAAAGGCCTCGATGCCGTGGTTGCCCGCGCCATGCAAAAGGAAATCGAAGCGCGTTACCTGACGTGGGAAGAGTTTTCTCACGACCTCGCGCAATCCTTCCGCAACAAGCAGCTTTTGGCGCAGCGCCAGGCCTTTCCGGACAGCGAGAAATTCGAAGTGCTGCGGGCGCTGAGTTTCTTCAACGAGTTCTCCGATGTCGATTTATGGGAAGTGGTGCGCTTCTCGCGCTGGGACGAAGTGGCTGCCGGTACCGTGATCATGAAGGACGGCGAGCGCGGGGATTTTTTTGCTTTCCTGCTGGACGGAGAACTGATGGTGTCGAAGAGCGGACACGCATTGGGAGCGTTGGTGGCGGGGGAGTGCTTTGGCGAAATGGCCATCATCCGCCGCGGTGAGCACACACGGGGCGCCGACGTGGTGGCGCAGACCGTCACCCGCGTCGTGACCATTTCCGCGCAGGCACTGCAACACGCCTCGGACGCATGTCGGATGCACTTCTATCAGGGCTTTCTCGACGTCATCGCCGGTCGCCTGGCCGATGCCAACGCCCGCCTGGCCTCGCTTTGAACCTCCGGGGCGACGCCGGGTTTGACTCCATTGCGGCGGCGATCGCCGATTGCACGGGAGTTCCGTTCAAGGCCCCATCGGTCAAGCCCGTCGGTGGCGGCTCGATTCATCGCGCATGGCATCTCGATGACGGGGTTCGCCACTACTTTGTAAAGACCGGGGAGGCTGCGGCCGCACCGCTGTTCGCCGCCGAAGCGCAAGGCTTGCAGGCGCTGTCTGCCGCCGCCGTGGTGCCAACGCCGACTTTCATCGCCCTCGGACAGACCGCAACCGGGGCCTTTCTGGTGCTCGAGCATCTTGAACTGAAACCACTGGATCAAGCTGGAGGAGCCAGGCTCGGTGAGGCGATGGCGCAACTGCATCGCGTCAGCGGCGAGTCCTTCGGCTGGACGACGGCCAATTTCATCGGCTCCACCCCGCAGCAGAACACGCCGCATGCAGGCTGGCCTCACTTCTTCGGCGAACGTCGGCTGCGGCCACAGCTCCAGCTCGCGCTGCAAAACGGCATGGAGCGAACGCTGGTGACAAAAGGCTACGGCGTCATCGAACGCATCGGCGGCCTCTTCCTCGACTACAGGCCTGCGCCAAGCCTGCTGCATGGCGACCTGTGGTCGGGCAATGCTGCGCAGACCAGCAACGGCCTGCCGGTAATTTTCGACCCGGCCTGCTACTACGGCGACCGCGAAACGGACATCGCGATGGCGGAATTGTTCGGCGGTTTCCCCACCAGCTTCTATGCCGCCTATCGCGCTGCGTGGCCCCTCGACTCAGGTTACGAGACGCGCAAGCCGCTTTATAACCTGTACCACATTCTCAATCACTTCAACCTCTTCGGCAGCGCCTACCTGGGTCAGGCACAGCGCATGATCGAGCGGCTGCTAGCCGAGCTGAAGCGGTAATTTACTTACGCGGCGTTGACGATCGGTTCCAGCTGCTTCTGCAGTTCGCCCGACTGATACATCTCCGTCATGATGTCGCTGCCGCCGACGAATTCGCCGCCGATATAGAGTTGCGGCACGGTCGGCCAGTTGGCGTAGTCCTTGACTCCCTGGCGCACCTCGGGGTCCGCCAACACGTCCACGGTGACCAGGTTCTTGACGCCGCACGCCTGCAGGATCTGTACCGCACGCGCCGAAAAGCCGCACTGCGGAAACTGCTGCGTACCCTTCATGTAGAGCACCACCGGATTGCCGGTAACGGTATCGTGAATTTTCTGCTTGATGTCCATGATAGATTCCAGAAGAATAGTTGAGTAAATAAGTCGGGATATTCTAGCGGTGCGAGAGCTCATCGGTCAAGTGATCCTGATCCGACGGGCTCCGACCGACAAGGGGCCGAAGCCTGTTTGTCCAAGTCGGCCGGCGCAATATTGCGATTGCCATCAGAACGCAGGTTTCGTCAAGCGAATCAGGCGAAACCAGCCCGAGGCCAGCGCCGCCTCGTTCGACTTCACCTCAAGGTCGCCGACCGTATCCAGCACTTCTTCAAGAACCACGTCCAGGCGAGTCGCCACACGGCGAGTCAGAGGATTGAGCACGCGCTTCCAGCCGGCTTCACCCCGGCGCAGGAACTTGTCGAATACCAGCAAAGTCCCGCCGGGCTTCAATACGCGCACCGCCTCGGCCAGGCAAAGAGTCGGCGCCGGCACCACGGCGAGAATCAGGTGCAGTACCGCCGTGTCGAAGCAGGCATCATGAAAAGGCAGGCGCTGGACGTCGCCGCGCAAGGGAACAAAGTTCAGGCCGGCAGCACGCGGACGAGCGCGCCTGAGCATCGCGGCGGTCAGGTCGATCCCGACATATCGATGCTGCGTCGGCAGATGAGGTAAATCGAGTCCGGTACCGACACCCAACAGCAGCACATCCTGCGGCGGCCCGTCAGCCAGGGCCGCCAGGCTGCGCTTGCGCGCGCCGCGCGTGGCGGCGGTCAGGAATGCATCATAGAACGGTGCGACCAGCGTGTAGCTGTGCTTCAGGCTCAATGCAGCACACGCGGCATCGAAAGCACGAATTCGGCAATCGGCGCCGCGAACTGCACGCCATCCTCGGCCGTCATCTGATAACTGCCCTTCATCGTACCCACCGCAGTGGCGAGCTGGCAGCCACTGGAGTATTCAAAGCTCTGCCCTGGCGCCAGCAAAGGCTGGTGGCCGACCACCCCCAAGCCCCGCACTTCCTGCACATGACCCTCGGCATCGGTGATGATCCAGTGCCGCGAAATCAGCTGTGCAGGCACGTTGCCGGTGTTGCTGATGGTAACGGTGTAGCCGAAGACATGGCGATTGATCGCCGGATCGGACTGCTCCGCAATATAGCGGGTCACCACCGCAACCGAAATTTCGTATTTCTTCGCCTCAGCCATGGGCCGGCATTCAACACCAATTTGCCCTGCGGAGCAAGAAAGCTCGGCAACGCCGGGCTTCAGTGAAGGCTAACGCCGGCTTCATCGGCGTTAAGCGCAGCGGCCGAAACTAAAACGACGCGTAGCCGAGCCCGCTCTTTCCTGCTCATCATCAACTCCCCTTCCACCGCCGTGCTCTCCTCGAAAACCAAAAGGGGACATTTCTACTTTGGACAAAGGGGACATTACGACTTTGGCTTAACACATTCCGATGATCATTCTTGACCATTGCTGTCGATTCCGCGACACTTCAGCTATGCGAACCAATTGGCCGTCGACCACCCGATCCGAAGTCGTTTCATGATATCCCCCGAATCAGTTAGCGCGCCGTCCGGTTATTTGGGAAGGCTGGCGACCGCCGGCATCGACTCCGAAGACAACGAAGAGTTGCGCCTGAACAAGTCGCTGCTGATGCTTGCGACCGGGCTTGCAAGCGTCGGAATCATGCTTTGGGTGGCGATTTACTCGATTCTCGGCCCCCAGTTCTCGACTACCGCACCCTTTGCCTTCCAACTCCTGTTGGCCGGCAACATGCTTTTTTACATCAAGTCGCGGAATTTCGATTTTTTCCGCGTCACCCAATTGGGTCTGTTCCTGTTCCTGCCCTTCATTGCACAGTGGAGCGGTGGCACCATCATTTCGACCAGCGGCGTGGCACTATGGGGTTTGCTCGCTCCCATCGGCGCCATCCTGTGCATCGGCGTGCGACAGTCGGTCGGCTGGTTCATTGCATGGGTCGTGCTTACCGCCGTGTCCGGCGCAGTCGATTTATACCTTGTCGACTACTCCCTGGTTGCACAGAAGACCAGTGTGCCCGTGCGCACCACGCTGGTCTTTTTTTCGCTCAACTTCATCTCGGTGGCGACCATCATTTACATGCTGTTGCGTCTTTCGATCGCGGAAAGGCGCAAGGCGCAGAAAAGTCTCGAGGAAGCACACCTGCAGATCCAGATTGAGCAAGAACGCTCCGAAAAGCTGCTGCTCAACATCCTTCCCGGCGCCATAGCGGATCGGCTGAAGAATTCCGACAAGACGATCGCCGACGGCTTTGCCGACGTCACGGTAATGTTCGCGGACATCGTGAACTTTACCCAGGTAGCGGCCAACATGTCGCCGTCACAGGTATTCGCGATGTTGAACCGGATATTCTCCGCCTTCGACGAACTCGCAGAACAATACGGTCTGGAAAAAATCAAGACCATTGGCGATGCCTACATGGTTGCCGGCGGCTTGAACGAGGACGTCGACGACTATGCGGCCGCTGTCGCCGACATGGCGATTGCCATGCGCGATCTGCTGCGGCGCGACTTCTCGGTCAATGCATCGCACCTGGAAGTTCGCATTGGCATCGGCACCGGGCCGATTGTCGCCGGCGTACTGGGGAAAAAGAAATTCATCTACGACCTCTGGGGCGATACCGTGAACATCGCCAGCCGCATCACGGCGGAAGGCGTACCCGGCATGATCCAGTGCGACACCACGACTTACAACCGCCTGGCGTCGAACTTCGAATTTCACGAGCCGCAAACAATCTACCTAAAGGGCAAGGGCAACATGACGGTGTATCGCCTGATTGGCCGCAAAAACGCCACCGACGGCGAAGAAACCTAGAACTCCCGTGCCAGCCGGAAGCAGACCCGGCCGGCTCGATTTTCGGCCAGTTCCAGCCGGTAACCTGCCGCCTGGGCGTAGCGCGCCGCGTGATACAGCCCGATTCCATAACCGCTCTCGGAAGACACGGGGCCCAAAAACAGGCTGGACGCAACCGAGTCCGCCATGGCCGACCCGTCGTCACAGAAAAGCAGTTCGAAACCGGCATCGTTACGTCCCAATTCCACCTGCACATGGATGGCCGGTTCCCGCAAGTGCTTTTCGACCGCATTGCGAATCAGGTTGTCGGCAACGCCCGAGAAAACTTCAGCCGGGAGTTCCCCGGCGACCATTGGCTCCGCTCTGAAATTTATCCAGTCCAGCGCCGCCATGCGCTGTCGCAGGTCCTGCCACCACACTGTTGCCGACACCCAGCGCGCGGCCGAGAGGCTCTGCGGCGCATTGAGTTTGGCCAGGGTTTCGGCAAGCCGATCGCTTATCGCCGGCAACTGGCGCCGTAACAGCAACTGGTATTCCCGCGACGATTCGGCGCCCGGTTCGATGCCCGCCGAACACAGGGCGTTCAGCGACTGCAACAGGTTCTTTACGTCATGCGTCAGGCGCGCTCCGGTCTCGTGAATGGCCTGCATGTAGGACAACTGCTTGAGCGCGAGAGCGCGCTGTTTGTCGGCGTGGAACTGTGCCAGCAATTGCGCCAGCAGGTTGTAATGCCATATCAGCGTCGGCGACAGGGCATGGAGCGTGTAAAGCACAAGAACCATGCCGCCATGGCTGAACTCCCAGCGGCGGCCATCGGTGACGCCAAAGCGCCCCTTGCTGCCGCCGGCGACCCATTCCCCTCCCCTGACCCAGGGCAGCTGCTGAGCGATCTCGGCGCAGGCATGCTCAAGGAAAACCTGCGGATCTTCCTCGCGCAAGGCCAGATTGGCCAACGCTTGCAGCCACTGCTCGATGGGCAAGCCGATCGACAGCAAGTAACGGGAGATCAGGCCTCCGATCCCTGAAATGCCTGACCGCGGATTCGCAGCCAGGCCCAGCAGCAGCAGCATGCCCCCGGTCACCAACAGAGTTTGCAGCAGGGCCTCGACATAGCCGCTGCCAAGCAGCAGCATGGCCGCCAGGCTGCCCAGCATCACCACGGCCAGCAACAAAAAGACGAACAGGCTGTAAACAAAATCGACCACTTCGCGCGTGGCCTCTGTTTCCTGCCCCCGCGGCAACAGGGCCATCGTCACCAGGATCAGCGGCAAGCCCGCGCGGCCAAGCCAGAGTATCGCCTGCGGCGGCTTCGCCTGCGCCACCGCCAGCGGAGCCGCCATCAGCAACAGCGCCACGACCAGGAAAGCCAGCGCCAGCAGGTAAAACAGCCGGGACGCGCGAGCGCCAAACAGCAGTACCTTGCCGCCGACAATACCCGCCAGGATCATGATCCACACAACGATCATCCAGCCCTGCAGAAAGGCGCCGGTGACCAGAATCACGCCGGACAATCCCAGCAGCGAAGCCCGCGACAAGCGCTGTTCGCCATGCACAAAGGGTTGCCACAGCATGAAAAAGCCGACATGAACGACAAAGAGCACCCTGCCGAGCGTTGTGTGCGGTCCCTGCCAGAGAACCAGATAGAGAGCCGCCAGCAGTGCCAGCAACAATGCGTGCCGCAGGCCAATCAACCGCGAGGACAGCGCTGAAAAAGAGGAGACGATCGCCACGAAGTTGTTGTTGGCCGCTACGCAACCTGGGAAAGATGTCCGGATTGTAGCCAGACCGGATGATCATAAGGCTGCCAGATTGCGGACAGACCTGTCGAAAGATCGACGGATACTGTTCAGATATAAATCAAGTTAATCAGTAATCAATTGAATACACACAAGAATAAATATTGGCACAAGTTGTGCTTTAACTACAGCACCATATAACCACCCCAAAGGGGAGACGATCATGAGAAGCAAACAATCCGGTTTTACGCTGGTCGAAATCGCCATCGTGCTGGTCATCATCGGCCTGCTGCTGGGCGGCGTGCTGAAGGGCCAGGAACTCATCAACAGCGCCAAGATCAAGGGTCTTGCCAACGACCTCAACGGCATCAGTGCGGCCGTGTATGGCTACCAGGACCGCTTCAAGGCCCTGCCCGGGGACGACCCCACTGCTGCAACGCGTTGGGGGGCGGCCACAACATCGGGTGACGGGAATACCGGGCTGGCTGCGGGAGCGACATTGCATGCATTCAATTCTGCGACAGCGGCACACGAGACACGGCTGTTCTGGCAGCACTTGCGTCTGGCCGGCTTTATCGGCGGCGACACCACCTCCACCGCTCAACCGCTCAACTCTGTCGGCGGCATCACCGGCGTGCAGTTTGGTGCGGGCAGTCAGGCAGTTGGCGCCGGACTGCCCGGCCTGGTCGTTTGCCAGACCAATATTTTGGGCAGGATTGCGGAATCTCTCGATAATCAACTGGATGACGGCAACCCCAGTGGCGGCTCCGTGAAGTCATGGACGCAGGCCGGCTTGGTGGCGGCCGATGGCGCGACGACTGGCGTTGATATAACAGTGGCCGGCGCCGTAGCCACGGCCGCATCCTATGTGGATGACGGCACCACGATGTACACGGTTTGCAAGAAAGTCACCTAAGCCGGCATCGAAACAGAGCAGGAGAAAAGCCCGCTTCGGCGGGCTTTTTAGTTCCAGCCGCTACGCTTGACGCCGGTAGAGCCGGCGTTAGCCTCCACTGAAACAGAAAGTTTTATTTCCGGGTGCCGCGCAGCAAAAGTTCC
>CAZYTN010000026.1:0-2706 GCA_964650115.1 uncultured Sulfuritalea sp. | reverse complement strand
TAGCCTCCACTGAAACAGAAAGTTTTATTTCCGGGTGCCGCGCAGCAAAAGTTCCTCACCCTCGGTCACCGCCGCCGCCGTTCCGATCAGCACCACCACGTCGCCTTCGATCAACTCCAGTTCCGGTTCCAGCTTGAGCGCGCGCTGCGTACGCCGGCGTATCGCCGTAACGCCGGCGCCGACTTTTGCCAGATCGATTGCAACGACCCGGCGCCCGATCGCCCCGGCGCCGGGCGTCAGCGTCACCGCGTGCAGGCGCGGCTGGTCGGCATCGGCCAGGTGGGCGCCGGCATCGGTGGCGCCGTGGAAAAAGCCGCGCAGCAGCGCGTAGTGCTGTTCGCGCATTTCGCGCAGGCGCTTGATCACCTTGTGCATCGGTATGCCGGACAGCGCCAGCGCATGGGTGGCCAGCATCACGCTCGATTCGAGCGCTTCCGGCACCACTTCGGCGGCGCCGGCGGCATAGAGCTTTTCGACATCGTCCTGCTCCCTGGCGCGCGATACGATGGCGACATCGGGACGCAACTCCCTGACGCGGTGGATCACGCGCAGCGCGGCGTCGCTGTCGGCAAAAGTGATGATCACCACGCTGGCCCGCGATAAACCGGCCGCCAGCAGGGTTTCCTTTTTCGATGAATCGCCGTAGGACACAGCTTCGGCGGCCATGCTGGCTTCGCGCACGCGTTCGGGATCGAGGTCGAGGGCCATGAAGGACACGCCCTCGGCTTCGAGGAAACGCGCCAGGTGCTGGCCGGTACGGCCGTAGCCGCAGATGATCGCATGCTTGTCGGTGGACAGCGACTGCGCCGCCAGCTGGGTCAATTGCATCGAGCGCAGCAGCCATTCGGAGGCGACGAAGCGGAATACCAGCCGGTCGGAAAAATGCACGATCAGCGGCGCCAGCAGCAGCGACAGCACCATGGCCGCCAGCACCGGCTGCAGCATGTCGACGGCGAGCAGATGTACGTCGCGACTGCGGGCGAGAATCACGAAACCGAACTCGCCACCGGCGCACAGCCAGAGCCCGCTGCGCAATGCAGTACCCGGCGAACTGCCGAGGATCCGGGAAAAGGCGCCGACGATCACCAGCTTGAGCGTCACCAGCGCGACCAGTATGCCTGCCACCAGAGGCCACTGGCCGATGATCTGCGGCACATCGAGGCGCATGCCGATGGCGACGAAAAACAGCCCGAGCAGCACGTCGCGAAAAGGCTTGATGTCCTCTTCCACCTGGTAGCGGTATTCGGTTTCGCCGATCAGCATGCCGGCAGTGAAGGCCCCGAGCGCCAGAGACAGGCCGGCAAGCTCGGTCAGCCAGGCCAGGCCGAGGGTGATCAGCAGGACATTGAGCATGAACAACTCAGCGGATTTTCTGCGCGCCACCAGGTAGAACCACGCCGAGAGGGCGCGCTGCCCGACGAACAGCACCAACGTCAGCAGCACGACGGCCTTCAAGCCGGCCAAGAGCAGGGCTTCGGCCATCACTTCGACAGGTTGCGAAAACGCCGGAATCATGACCAGCAGGGGCACCACGGCGATGTCCTGGAACAGCAGCACGCCGATCACTTCGCGGCCGTGCGGCGAATCGAGTTCGCCGCGCTCGGTCAGCAGCTTGGACAGCATCGCGGTCGATGACATCGCCAGGGCGCCGCCAAGCGCGATTCCGGCCAGCCAGGGAATGCCGGCAAAGCGGGCGAGCAGCGTGGCTACCAGCGTGCTCACCACCACCTGCGCCAGGCCCAGGCCGAAAACGATGCGCTTCATGCTGTACAGCCGCGCCAGCGAAAACTCGAGGCCGATGCTGAACATCAGGAACACCACGCCGAACTCGGCCAGATGCCGAGTCTGCTCGGTATCCGGCACCCAACCCGCCGCGCGCGGCCCCAGCGCCGCCCCCACCAGCAGGTAGCCCATGATCGGCGGCAGGCCGAGCATGCGGAAGATGACCACCACCACGACAGCGACAGCGAGCAGCAGCAGAATGAATGACAAGGTGTCGGTCATGGAGGAAACTGAACGAGTGAAGAAGATATGAGGCGCGGTTGCTATAATTTGGCTCCATGATAAACGCCAGCCCCCGATGAACCAAGCCGTCAAATCGCCCGAATTTTCGTCCATGGCTCGCGTCCATGACGATGATCGTGCCGTGCTCATGGGCCGCCAGGTTCTGGAAATCGAAGCCGCGGCAGTGGCCGCGCTGGCGCGCCGTCTGGGCAGCGAATTCCGCGCTGCGGTCGCACTCATCCTCGGCAGCCGCGGCCGCGTGGTCGTCAGCGGCATCGGCAAGTCCGGCCATATTGCCCGCAAGCTGGCCGCGACCTTTGCCAGCACGGGTACCCCGGCCTATTTCGTCCATGCCGCCGAAGCCGTGCACGGCGACCTGGGCATGATCACCCGCGATGACGTTCTGATCGCCATATCCAATTCGGGCGAAAACGTCGAACTGCTGACCATCGTGCCGCTGGTAAAACGCCTGGGCGGCAAGCTGATCGCCATTACCGGCAACGAAACCTCGTCGCTGGCGCAGGAAGCCGACATCCACCTCGACGCCCGCGTCGACCAGGAAGCCTGCCCGCTGAATCTGGCCCCCACCGCCAGCACCACCGCGGCGCTGGCCCTGGGCGACGCGCTCGCCGTGGCCCTGCTCGACGCCAGGGGCTTCGGCGCGGATGACTTCGCCCGCTCCCACCCCGGTGGCGCGCTGGG
>CAZYTN010000025.1:2247-17581 GCA_964650115.1 uncultured Sulfuritalea sp. | reverse complement strand
GAGTTCGCCAAGGCCGGCTGCGCGGTGGTCGGCGTCTCGCGCGATGCCCTGAAGTCGCATGAAAGCTTCAAGGCCAGGCTGGGACTTCCGTTCGAACTGATCTCCGATATCGAAGGCGTGCTTTGCCGCATGTTCGACGTGGTCAAGAACAAGATGCTGTATGGCAAGAAGGTGCTCGGCATCGAGCGCAGCACCTTCCTCATCGACGCCAACGGCATCCTGCGCCAGGAGTGGCGCTCGACCCGGGCCGACGGCAACGCCGCCGCGGTGCTGGACGCCGTGCGCAAGCTGTGATCGGGCGCAGTAATGCGAAACAGGACCCGGATTCGGGTCCTGCCTTCGGTCTTCCGCAACAACCCGGCTGGCTATCTTGAGCCTGCCCCCACCCCTGCCCTGAGGCACTTATGAACGCCAAGCGCGCCACCAAGGCGAAGAGTTCGACCACCAAGCTCTTCGTGCTCGACACCAATGTACTGATGCATGATCCCCTTAGCCTGTTCCGCTTCGAGGAGCACGACATCTATGTGCCGATGATGACCCTGGAGGAGCTCGACGCCAACAAGAAAGGCATGTCGGAAGTCGCCCGCAACGCGCGCCAGACCAGCCGCCTGCTCGATGAAATAGTCAGCGGCGCCGAGCACAACATTGCCCATGGCATCGACCTCACCGGTCCCTCGCGCGCGCTGGCCACCGGCCACCTGTTTCTCCAGACCGAAGCCATCAACGGCGTCCTGCCGATTTCGCTGCCGACCGCCAAGGCCGACAACCAGATCATCGGCGTGGTGATGTATCTCGGTCAGAAGCATCCCAAACGGCCGGTAATCCTCGTCTCCAAAGATATCAACATGCGCATCAAGGCCCGTGCGCTGGGTCTCGAAGCGCAGGACTATTTCAACGACAAGGTGCTGGAGGATACCGATCTCCTCTACACCGGCACCCTCGAACTGCCGCCTGATTTCTGGGACAAGCACGGCAAGGGCCTGGAATCCTGGAAGAAGGAGAGCCGCACCTATTACCGCGTCAAGGGCCCGCTGTGTCCCGAACTGCTGGTCAATGAGTTCGTCTGGCAGGAAGGCCCGCAACCGCTGCAGGCGTGGGTAAAAGTCGGCTCCGGCAAGACGGCGGAACTCGAGACCCTGATCGACTACAGCCATGCCAAAAATGCCGTCTGGGGCATCACCGCGCGCAACCGCGAGCAGAACTTCGCCCTCAACCTGCTGATGAATCCCGACATCGACTTCGTCACCCTGCTCGGCCAGGCCGGCACCGGCAAAACCCTGCTGACGCTGGCCGCGGCCCTGACGCAAACGCTGGAAACCAAGCTCTTCGCCGAGATCATCATCACCCGCGTCACCGTGCCCGTCGGCGAGGACATCGGCTTCCTGCCCGGCACCGAAGAAGAAAAGATGACGCCCTGGATGGGTGCGCTGGAAGACAACCTCGAGGTGCTCAACAAGCCTGCCGAACCCCCTGCCGGTGCGCCCGGCGCTGGTGCCGGCAGCTACGGCGGCGACTGGGGTCGCGCCGCGACCATGGACCTGATCCGCAACCGGATCAAGATCAAGTCGCTCAACTTCATGCGCGGCCGCACCTTCATGAACAAGTTCCTCATCATCGACGAGGCGCAGAACCTGACGCCGAAGCAGATGAAAACCCTGATCACCCGCGCCGGCCCCGGCACCAAGGTGGTCTGCCTGGGCAACATCGCCCAGATCGACACGCCCTACCTCACCGAAGGCAGTTCAGGTCTGACCTACGTGGTGGATCGCTTCAAGGGCTGGTCGCATTCCGGCCACGTCACGCTGCAGCGCGGCGAGCGCTCGCGGCTGGCGGATCACGCGGCGGAAGTTCTGTAACGCATCAGCCGCGGTACGCCGAGTCCGACGCAAAATTTTAGTTTCGGCCGGCGCTTCGCGCCTTAACTTGCGTTCCGCATTTAGCCTGCACTGAAATTTTTCATCAGGTTCGATACGACGAACCAAGAGGCCGAATTTTAGTTCCGGCCGCTCCCTGTGGTCGCTTAACATCGCTGAGCGATGTTAGCCTGCACTGAAATTTCGCTTCAGGTTCGGTACGAACCTGAAGCGAAATTTTCAAACTTCGCGTATTCGGCGAGGAAGGTCAGCGGCACCATGCCCACCGGGCCGTTGCGATGCTTGCCGATGTTGACCTCGGCCCGACCCTTGTCCTGCGTGTCGGCCTTGTAGTATTCCTCGCGATACATCATCAGGATGATGTCGGCGTCCTGCTCGATGGCGCCCGACTCGCGCAGGTCGCTCATCAGCGGGCGTTTGTCGTTGCGCTCTTCGACTTTCCGCGAGAGCTGCGACAAGGCGACGATCGGCACCTGCAACTCCTTGGCCAGCGCCTTGATCGAGCGCGATATCTCTGAAATTTCGGTGGCGCGGTTTTCATTGTCGCGGTTGGAACTCATCAACTGCAGGTAGTCGATGACGATCAGGCCGAGCTTGCCGAACTGCCGGTGCAGGCGCCGCGCGCGCGCGCGCAGGTCGGTCGAGTTGATGGCGCCGGTCTCGTCGATGTGGATCGGCGCCTCGTGCAGCTTGCCCAGCGCCACCGTCATGCGATCCCATTCGTCGTCGGTGAGGCGGCCGGTTCTCAGCTTGTTCGATTCGATGCGCCCCACCGATGAAAGGAAGCGCGTGGCGATCTGCGGGCCGGACATTTCCAGGCTGAAGATCGCCACCGGCAGCCTCAGCTCGACGCCGACATGCTCGGCGATGTTCAGCGCAAACGCGGTCTTGCCCATGGATGGGCGCCCGGCGACGACGATCATGTCGCCCGGTTGCAGGCCGGAAGTCATGCGATCGAGATCGGCGAAGCCCGTTGCCACGCCGGTAATGTCGGACTGGCTGTCGCGCGCCAGCAGGGTTTCCATGCGCTCGACGACCTCGCCCAGCAGGGGCTGGATCGGGACGAAGCCATTGTTGCTGCGATTGCCGGCTTCGGCGATCTGGAAGATGCGCTGCTCGGCGTCGTCGAGCAGCGCCTTGACATCGCGCCCGGCGGGATTCAGCGCATTGCCGGCGATCTCGTCGCCGACGGTGACCAATTGACGCAGAATCGCACGCTCGCGCACGATCTCGGCATAACGCCGGATGTTCGCCGCCGAAGGCGTGGCGTTGGCGATCTCCCCCAGGTAAGCCAGGCCGCCGGTCTGGTCGACCTCGTTCGACTGCTCGATCGATTCATACACCGTCACCACGTCGGCGGGACGACCCATCTGGATCAGCTTGCCGATATGGCGGAAGATGCGGCGGTGGTCGTCGCGATAAAAGTCGGTCTCGCGCACCACGTCGCCGATGCGGTCCCATGCCGCGTTGTCGATCAGCAGGCCGCCGATCAGCGACTGCTCGGCCTCGATGGAATGGGGGGGAAGCTTGAGCGCGGCGACCTGCGAATCGACAGGCTGCGAGGGATTGAAGGCACGTACCTGGGCCATCGCTGTCTCCAAAATTGAAGCGCAGAGTCTACCCCGCTCCAGGCTTCAGGGTAAGTGGAAAACGTGTGGAAATGCTGTGGAAAAACTGTGCAAATGCGGTGGAGCAAATTCATGCACCGCAATATCCCACCGGGGGATACCGTCCCCGCGTCGTGCGGGGACATATCCCACCGGGGGATACCGTCCCCGCGTCGTGCGGGGACATAAAAGAAACGGGCCGCTGAAGTTTCATCAGCGGCCCGTTTCGAGGATGTCGCGCGGTTCAGTGTTCGCCGAGTACGGACACCGTGACCGTCGCCACCACGTCGCTGTGCAGCGCGATCTGGACCGGCGTGTCGCCCACCGCCTTGAGCGGACCTTCGGGCAGGCGGATCGCCGACTTCTCGACCTGGAAACCCTGCGCGGCGAGCGCCTCGGCAATGTCGTGCGTCGACACGGAGCCGAACAGACGGCCATCGACGCCGGTCTTGCGCGTGATCTGCAGCATCAGGCCTTCCAGTTTCTCGACCTGGGCTTGCGCGGCGGCAATCGCCTCGGCCTGGATGCGCTCGAGTTCGGCGCGCTTTTCCTCGAACACCTTGCGGTTGGCGTCCGTCGCCCGCTTGGCCTTGCCTTGCGGAATCAGGAAGTTGCGGGCATAGCCGTCCTTGACCTTGACGATGTCGCCGAGGCCGCCGAGGTTTACGACTCTTTCCATCAGAATAATTTGCATGGGTTTCTCCTTCGCAGGGCCGCCCCAAGAAGGAGCAGCCATCAATCATGGAGCGGGCACTGCCCGCGAACAACTGTCACCCCCTTCCCCGGGAAGGGGGTTGGGGGAAGGTCCAACTTGTCCTCGCTTACTGGTGCAGATCGGTGTAGGGCATCAGCGCCAGGAAGCGCGCGCGCTTGATGGCGGTCGACAACTGCCGCTGGTAGCCGGTCTTGGTACCGGTGATGCGCGCCGGCATGATCTTGGCGTTTTCAGCGATGAAGTCCTTGAGGATCTCGACATCCTTGTAGTCGATCTCTTCGATTTTCTCTGCGGTGAAGCGGCAGAACTTGCGGCGCTTGAACAGGCTGCGGCCCTTGTCGTCCTTGCGTTTTACACCGGTCTTGCTCTTAGGTTTGAATGCCATTTTCAGTTCCTTCCACGAATTCGACTGTATTCACATGCAGCATCGGACTGCGTCGCTTGAGGCTCCTGGCAGCAAGAAAACCTGCCACCCTGATCCCATCCCCCGGCTTGGCTGCCAGCAGCACTTGTGCCGGCCGGCCCATTGCTACACAGGCCATCTCGCATTCCACTTTGCGCTCGACATCCGCTTCGACCTGGGTCGAGACATGCGCGAGGAGAAATTCGAGAACCGGAATCCCGGCAGGGGTGCGGCGCAACGCGCCGCGCTCAAGCAAGCGCCCCGACAACTGCGTCAGGTTGCCCGGCTTATCCTCAGGCGGCAACGGCAGCAGCCGGAGCCTCCGTCTTGACTTCGGCCTGGGTCAGCGAGCGCGACTTCTCTTCCTTCATCATCGGCGAAGGAGTCACCACCGCCTTGCGGGTTTTCACCGTCAGGTGGCGCAACACGGCGTCGTTGAACTTGAAGGCATGCTCGAGTTCGGCCAGGGTTTCACCATCGCACTCGATGTTCATCAGCACGTAGTGGGCCTTGTGCACCTTCTGGATCGGATAGGCCATCTGGCGACGCCCCCAGTCTTCGAGGCGGTGGATGGCGCCGTTGCGGCCGGTGACCAGCGTCTTGTAACGCTCGATCATCGCCGGAACCTGCTCCGACTGGTCCGGGTGGACGATAAATACAACTTCATAATGGCGCATGCAATCTCCTTGTGGTTGAGTGGCAGCCCCCCCGCATGCGTAACGGGTGGAGCAAGGGAAGCCGACAATTATACAAAGCCGGATGGGCCGAAGCAAGCCATTTATCGACAAAAATCAAGGGCGTATGGCAGCGCTAACCGCAGTAGCGCAGGTTCGTGAAATTCAGCAGCAGGTCGGCTCCGCCATAGGCGGCGAAGGCCAGGCCGAGGACCACGCCCGCCGCCAACAGGCCAAGAGCCCACAGCCAGCGCCACGTCCGCGAAGCCGGGGCGGGAGTTTGCGGAGTCTGCGGCAAGGGGCTGGCGGCATCCATGGCGACATCCTGCGCAAGCCGGCCGCCCGAGTCAAGCGCGCTCAAAACACCTCGCCCTCGCGCAGGAAGCGCCACTGTCCCAGGGGCAGGTCGCCCAGGCGCACGCGTCCGATGCGCACCCGTTTCAGGCCGGTCACGCGCAGGCCCACCAGTTCGCACATGCGCCGGATCTGCCGCTTGCGGCCTTCGGTCAGCACGAAACTCAACTGATCGGGATTCGCCCAGACCACCCTGGCCGGGCGCAACTTCTTGCCGTCCAGTTCCAGGCCGTGGTTGAGCAGCGCCAGACCGCGTGCATCGAGTGCGCCTTCGACGCGCACCAGGTATTCCTTCTCCACCTTGGAATCGTCGCCGATCAGTTGCCGCGCCACGCGACCGTCCTGGGTCAGCACCAGCAGTCCGGTGGAATCGATGTCGAGCCTTCCAGCCGGCGCCAGGCCTTTCAAATGCGCGAGCTGGAAGCGCTGATGATCGCCGGCCATCTGGGTTTTCGGCGAGATCAGGCTCACCGCCGGCTGGTGGCCGTCTTCCGCCTGTGCGGACACATAACCCATCGGCTTGTGCAGCAGAATCGTGGCCTGGCGCGCCTGCGTCGCGCGCGCCTCGGGCGCCAGGGTAATCACCGCATCGGCCGCCGCGCGCGTACCCAGTTGCGTCACGCGCTCGCCATCGACGAACACCAGCCCGCGCTCGATGTAGCCATCCGCCTCGCGCCGCGAGCACAGACCGCGCTCGGCCAGCAGTTTGGAAACCCGGATACCCGTATCATTCATGGTCGCGCATTCTATCCCGCCCCCATGCTGAGCTACCGCCACGCCTTCCACGCCGGCAACCACGCCGACATCCTCAAGCACTTCGTGCTGACGCTGTGTCTTGAGCACATGAACGCCAAGGACAAGCCCTGGCTGCTGCTCGACACCCACGCCGGCGCCGGCCTCTACACGATCGACTCGGAACAGGCGAAGAAGACCGGCGAATACCTCGACGGCATCGCCCGGCTATGGAACCGCGTCGACCTCCCGCCGGCGATGAAGCCCTACATGGATGCACTGCAGGCCTGCAGCGGCGGACTCAAACTGCGCCGCTACCCCGGCTCGCCCTGGCTTGCCGCGCACTTCGCCCGCGAGATCGACACCCTGCGTTTCTGCGAACTGCACTCGACCGACTTCGCCCTCCTGCGCCGCGAATTCCGCGACAACGGACGCCGCATCAAGGTCGAACAACATGACGGCTTCGAAGCCATGAAGGCGGCCCTGCCACCGCCCTCGCGGCGCGGCCTGGTGCTGATCGATCCCTCCTACGAGATCAAGAGCGATTACCTGAAGGTCGTCGCCGCCATCAAGGATGGACTGAAACGCTTTGCCACCGGCACCTACCTCGTCTGGCTGCCCTTCCTGCCGACCATCGAAGCGCGCGCCCTGCCCGAGAAGCTGAAAAAGCTGCCGGCCGACTGGGTCTATGCCAGCCTCAGCGTGCGCGGTCCCGCCACGCAGGGCCGCGGCATGCACGGCAGCGCGATGTTCGTCATCAATCCGCCATGGACGCTCAGGGCGGCGCTGGAGGAATCCCTGCCGTGGCTGGCGCAGGTGCTGGCGCTGGACGAGAAGGCGGCGTGGAGCGTGGAGGCTTCGGGCACGGGAGCGGCGAAACCGCGAGGGGAGTGAGGGGAAAGTTTTCGAGACGGCGGCGCCCGGCCTGTTTCCGCAATACGACAATGCATGGGCTCCGTCCGTTGCCGCCTCCAGGCAGCCTTGCCCGACCATGCGTCGAGTCCGCTGCGGTGGCGGCGGCACAAATGTTTGCGTCATCCCCGCGGCGGTGCCAGAATGGAAATCGACAGGTCGTGGCGCCAGGCGCTGCGCACGGGAGAAAATAAAATGCCGGACAAGGCATCGTCGGAATATCGCGGAGAAGCCGCGGCGGCGGCATTCGACCGGGTGCTGGAGGCCGAACGGACGGCGGAAGTTGCCATGGTGGCGTCCCGCCAGCAGGCCGAAAAACTATCGGTTGCAGCGCGGGAGCGCCAGCGCGCGTTGCACGAGGATGTCGAACGACGGATCGCCGTCTGGCGCGCTCGCCTGGCAGGCAAGGCCGACGCCGGCGTCGCTGCGCTCGATGACGAGGCGGCACGCTGGGCCGGGCCGGCCGAGCTCGACACCACGGCCCGTGATCGCATCACCCAAGCCGTGGCGCGGCTGGCCGACGAGCTGATCGATGGCGACTGACGGCAGCGAACCATGGAATACGCACAGGCTCGGCTGCAGGCACGTTACGGCGCCCACCCCGTCGAGGCGCAGTGGCGACAACTGGCAGTCCATCGCGACGTTGCCGCCTACCTCGCGGCGGCGCGTGCGATGCCCTTCGCGACTTGGCTGGCCGGCATCGAGGACAGCGCCGGACCGCACGAGATTGAGCGGGCGCTGCGCCGGCTCTGGCGCAAGGCCGTCGCCGAGGTGGCGCGCTGGCTGCCCGCGGAATGGGGTCCCGCGACGCACTGGGTGGCAAGCCTGATCGACCTGCCCGCCTTCGCCCATCGCGAACGCGGCGCTGCGCCGCCGAAGGGCCTCGAGCTCGACGACCGCCTGGCCCCATTGGCGGGCGGCAAGGCGAATCTGGAGCAGTGGCAGGCGCATTGGGCCCACCTCTGGCCGCAGGATCGCGACGCCGATCGCGGCGAGCTGCTGCAACTCTGCGCCCAACTGCGCCAACACCTGGCGGATTTCGCGCAGTGCGATGCGGGAGCGGCATGGGAAGTCCGGCGTGCCCTGCGCAGCCGCACGGCCTACGCGTTTCGCCGCGCGGCGCTGCAGCCGGTCGCCGGCTTGCTGTTCCTGCTGCTGCTGGCGCTCGATCTCGAGCGGCTGCGTGCCGACCTGATGCTGCGCGCCCTGCGCCGCAGGCGCCTGCCATGATCCGTCCGTCGCCGGCCACCTGGTTCGAGATCGTCGCCGCAAAGGACGATGCGACCCGTCTCTTCGAAGGCCTGGCGAACGCCGGTTGCGCCGAGTTCGAATCGGCGGGGGCGGCAATGGCCGGCGCCGCGCGGGCGGAATCGCTGCGCCAGCGCTTCGAGGAACTGGAACGCCGCTACCACGGCGACTGGCCGACCATTGCCGTGCCCACGGTGCCGCATGCCTTTCCGCAAGCGGTGCTGGAGTCGGCGCTGGCGCGCCTGGAGCGCTGGAGCCAGGCCGCGGAGCCCCTGCTGCAGGAGCGCGACGAATTGCGCAGCGAACTGCAGGGCCTGCGCCGCTGGCAAAGACTGCTCGCCGCGAGCGGGATCGGCGCCGAGGAGCGCGCCGTGCTGGTGAGCCCGAGGCGCCTGGCCGCCGCGGTGTATTGCGGCGTGCATGTCGGCGCCGTCGCGCCACCCGATGCGCTCATGCTGCGACCGATTGCCATGGCGAACGACAACTGCATACTGGCGCTGGGAACGCCGGCGGCGCTGGCCGAGTATGGTGAGCGCATTGCCGGAGTCGGCGGCCAGCGCATCGAGCCCGTGGCGGAACTCGCCGCCGCCGACGTCGACGCGGCGCTGGCAAATCACGCGGCAAGCGGCCTGGCGCGACAGGCCGCGATCGACACCGCCCTGGCCGAACTGGCCGCCGCGCATCAGGTGGCCGCGGCGCTGGCCGATGCCCGGCAAGGCTGGTGGTGCCTGACCAATGTCGCCTCGGTGCGCACGCGCCAGGCGCTGTGCACCGTGACCGGCTGGACCGGCGACGCGCAGGCGCTGGCGCGCACCGTGGACGCCAGCGGCGCCCCGGCCCTGGTGCGTTTCGGTCCGCCGCCGCCGGGCCTGAAGCCGCCGCTGCTGCTGCACAACCCCTGGTGGGTGAGCCCCTATGAGGTGTTCAGCCGGCTGGTCGGCATGCCGGACCGCAATGCCGCCGACCCGAGCATGGTGGTCGCCATCGCCTTCCCGCTGCTGTTCGGCTACATGTTCGGCGATGTCGGCCAGGGCTTGCTGCTGGTCTGCGGCGGCCTGCTCTTCGGCAAGCGCTGGCCGCTGGCGCGGCTGTTCATTCCCGGCGGCATCGCGGCGATGGGCTTTGGCCTGTTGTTCGGCAGCGCCTTCAGCGTGCAAGGGCTGTTCGCGCCGTGGTGGGTCGAGCCGCTGCACGACCCGCTGCGCGTGCTGCTGCTGCCCATGGCCGGCGGCGCGCTGCTGCTGCTGGTCGGACTTGGCCTCGCCGCCATCGAGGCGCGCTGGCGCGGCGAGCTCGGCGCCTGGCTGCGCAGCGACGGCGCGGCGGCGGCCTGCCTGCTGGCGCTTGCCGCCGGCGCCACGCTTTCCGCCGCCGGCTACCTCGTCGCCGCCGCCGTCCTCGTCGCCGCCGCGATCATGGAGTTCCGCGCCGCCGGTCGCCCCGCCGCGGTCGCCGCCGGGCTGGCCGAGATGGCCGAAAAAGCCGTGCAGCTCGCGATCAACACGCTGTCCTTCGTCCGCGTCGGCGCCTTCGCCATCGCCCACGCCGGGCTCTCCGCCGCGCTCGGCATGCTGGCGGCCGATGCCGGCAGCGCCGGCGTACTGGTGTTCGTGCTCGGCAACGGCTTCATCATTGCGCTGGAAGTGCTGGTGGTGTCGATCCAGACCACGCGCCTGCTGCTCTTCGAGTTCTTCATCCGTTTCTTTTCCGGTGCCGGGCGGCCCTTCCGTCCGGCGCCGCCACCCCCTTCCGGTTCCCAAGGAGCGACACCATGAAACCCAGGATGACATTGTTGCTGGCCGTGCTCGCCTTCGCCGCGCTGATGGCCGCCGGCGCCACGGCGATCCTGTTCGCCGCGCCGGCACTCGCCGCCGCGCCGCCGCCGACCGCGCTGGACGGCAACGCGATCGGCCTCGGCCTGTTCAGCGCCGCGCTGGCCACCGGCCTGTCCTCGCTCGGCGCCGGCCTCGCGGTGGGCAAGCTCGGCGCCGCCGCGGTCGGCGCCCTGACCGAGAAACCGGAACTGCTCGGGCGCCTGCTGATCCTGGTCGGCCTCGCCGAGGGCATCGCGATCTACGGCCTGATCGTGTCCATCCTGATCCTCAACCGGCTGGCATGAGCGCCGGGGGGATGGAAGGTCGTCAAATGAGTGCGATCGTCTATCTCGGCAGCGAAGCCGAGGCGGCCGGATTCCGCCTCGCCGGCATCGAGGCGCGTGCCGTGGCGGCGGGCAGCGAGGCCGTCGAATTCACCCGCGCGCTAAACGAAGCGACGCTGTTGCTGGTCGACCCCCGCTGTGCGGCGCGGCTGCCGGCGCAGTGCCTGGCCGATGCGCGCGCCGCAGCGCAGCCGCTGGTGCTGGTGCTCGACGACACGGACAGCGCGGAACCGGTGCGCCGCCTGCTGGGAGGCGCACCGTGACGATTGCCGGCGCATTGGCGACCCTGCTCGATGTCGTCGACCGGGACAGCAAAGCGCGTTGCGCCGAGATCCTCGGCGACGCGCAGGCGCAGGCCGAAACCTTGCGCGCCGCGGCCATGCGCGAAGGCCGCCAGCGCCTGCGTGCAGCGCTGCAGGCGGAGCGCGCACGGGCGGCAGCGAGGATTGCCGCGGCCCGTGCGCAACTGCAGGCCGAACAGCGGCGAGCGCAGCAACGCCAGGCCGGCCTCGCCGTAACCACAGCCGAGGCCTTGCTGCCGGAGGCGCTGCAAGCCGTATGGAAAAACCCGCCGCGGCGCCGGCAGTGGCTGGAACAGGCCCTGGTCCGCGCCGCGCAAAGCCTGCCGCGCGACGCGTGGCGCATCCGCCACGCGTCCGATCTCGGCGCCGGCGACAAGGCATGGCTGCAGCAAAAGCTTGGCGAACTCGGCCTCGCCGGCGCGAGTTTCGAGGTCGACGCCGGCATCGCTGCAGGGATCGAGATCCAGGCCGGAGCGGCGCGGCTGGAGGCGACCCCGGCCGGGCTGCTGGCCGACCGCACCTGGGTCTGCGGGCGGCTGCTGCGGCTGCTGGAGGGCGCCCCCGCCGGGCCGTCCCAAGGGGGCGCAGCCAATCCCACGGAGCCGCGCAGCGGCGAACCACCGTCACCCCCTGCCCTGCGCAGGGGGCTGGGGGGAGGGTAGTCCAGTGAGTACTGCATGCATCGAATGGATCAGCGGCCCGGTGCTGCGCGCCCGCGCCACGGGGCCGTTCGCGCTGCGCGAGGCGCTGCGCGTCGGACCGAACCATTTGCTGGGCGAGGTGGTCAGCCTGCACGAAGACCATCTGGTGGCCCAGGTGTATGAGGACACCACCGGCCTGCGCCCCGGCGACGCCGTCGAAGGTAGCGGCCTGCCCCTGTCGATCCGGCTCGGGCCGGGCCTGCTCGGCGGCATCTTCGACGGCCTGCTGCGCCCGCTCTCGGGCAGCGATTCGGTCTTCGTCGCGCCGGGCATGGGCGGCGAGTCGACGCGCCGCCACGCCTTCCGGCCGCTGGTGCAGGCCGGGCAGACGCTGCAATCCGGCGCCGAATTTGGCCGCGTCGCCGGCGCCAGCGCCGCTGCGCGCGAGCACCGCTGCCTGGTGCCGCCGGGCAGGAGCGGCGAGGTGCTGCGCATCGCCGCGGCCGGCGAATTTGCCGACGACGAAACGCTGTGCGTGCTGCGCGACGCGGCAGGCAGGGAGCATGAACTGGCGCTGAGCGAAATCTGGCCGGTGCGCATGCCGCGCCCGGTGACCGAACGCCTGCTCAGCAGCGATCCGCTGGTGACCGGGCAGCGCGTGATCGACGCGCTGTTCCCCGTCGCGCTGGGCGGCAAGGCGGCGATTCCGGGCGGTTTCGGCACCGGCAAGACGGTGCTGCTCGAAGCCCTGGTCAAGGCCTGCGCCGCCGACGTCATCGTCTACCTGGGTTGCGGCGAGCGCGGCAACGAGATGGCCGGCGCCGTCGAGGAGATCGCCGGCCTCATCGATGCGCGCAGCGGACGGCCGATGAGCGAGCGCACGGTGATCGTCGCCAACACCTCGAACATGCCGGTGGCGGCGCGCGAGGCGAGCATCTATTGCGCGGTCACCATCGCCGAGTATTTCCGCGACCAGGGCCTGCACGTGGCGCTGCTGGCGGACTCGACCAGCCGCTGGGCCGAGGCGCTGCGCGAGGTCTCCGGGCGGCTCGGCGAACTGCCCGGCGAGGGCGGCTATCCGGCCTACCTCGGCAGCCGCCTGGCCGAGTTCTACGAGCGCGCGGCGCGCGTGCGCACGCTCGGCGGCGACTTGGGCTCGGTCACCCTGATCGGTTCGGTGAGCCCGCAGTCGGGCGATTTTTCCGAGCCGGTGACCAGCCACACCACGCGCTACGTGCGCAGCTTCTGGGCGCTCGACGTGACCCGCGCCCGCGCCCGCTTCTACCCCGCGATCGCGCCGCTGGGCTCGTATTCGCAGGACGCCGACACCGTGGCCGGCTGGTGGGCCGGCGTCTTCGCCGAAACCTTCGGCGCGTCGGCGCTGGATGCGGAAGAAAGCTGGCAGGCGCTGCGCCGCCGCTTCCTGACCCTGCTCGCCGAGCAGGCGCGGCTGGAGCGCATGGCGCGCATCGTCGGCAAGGACGCGCTGCAGCCGCGGCAGCGGCTGACGCTGCTGTGCGCCGAGGTGGTCAACGAGGCCTTCCTGCGCCAGTCGGCTTACTCGGCCAAGGACGCCTGCTGCGGGCCGCAGCGCCAGGCGCGCATGATGCGCCTGCTCGGCCGCTTCATGGATCGCGCCGCAGCCGCGCTGGCGCGCGGCGCGAGCCCCGAGGCGATGGCGGCATTGCCGGTGCTGCGCCCCTTGCAGCGCATGGGCGACGAACTGGGCGAGGACGAGACGCAAGCCTTCGTCGCCCTGGAAGCCGCACTGGAAGCGGAATTCGCGGCGTTGAAGACGGAGGCCGGCGATGCGGCCTAGGCTCAGCGTGGCGGATTCCGCCTACCGGCTGGAAGGGCCGCTGCTGTTCCTGCGCCGCAGTGTCGAGGTCGGCTACAACGAAGCCGTCGAAGTGGTCGGCGCCGACGGCGGCGTGCGGCTGGGCCGCGTCGCGGCGGTGGACCTCGACACCCTGACCATCGAACTGCTGGAATCCTCCAGCGGCCTGGGGCTGGCCGCGACGCGCGTGCGCTTCGTCGGCGAGCCGCTGCAGTTCGGCCTCGGCCCCGGCCTGCTCGGGCGCATCCTCGACGGCGTCGGCCGCCCGCTGGACGGCGGCCCGCCGCTGGCGGTCGAGCGCCGCCTGCGCATCGACGGCCTGCCGCTGAATCCGGTGGCGCGGGCGACGCCGCGCGACTTCATCGAAACCGGGGTGAGCGCCATCGACCTGATGAACAGCCTGGTGCGCGGCCAGAAGCTGCCGCTGTTTTCCGGGCCGGGCCTGCCGCACGACCGCCTCGCGGTGGCCATCGCGCGCCACGCGCGGCTGCGCGGCGAAAGCGCCGGCGAGGATTTCGCCATCGTCTTCGCCGGCATCGGCGTCGCCCACGACACCGCCGACTACTTCCGCCGCAGCCTCGAAGAAAGCGGCGCGTTGGCGCGCGCCGTGCTGTTCCTCAACCTGGCCGGCGACGCAAGCACGCAGCGCCTGCTGACGCCGCGCTTCGCGCTGACCGCCGCCGAGTACCTGGCCTTCACCTGCGGCAAGCACGTACTGGTGATCATGACCGACATGACCAACTACTGCGAGGCGCTGCGCGAAGTGGCCGGCGCCAAGGGCGAGGTACCAGGGCGCAAGGGCTTCCCCGGCTACATGTATTCCGACCTGGCCAGCCTCTACGAACGCGCCGGCTGCCTGCGCGGCGCGCCGGGGACGCTGACCCAGTTGCCGATCCTGACCATGCCGCTGGACGACATCGGCCATCCGGTGCCGGACCTCAGCGGCTACATCACCGAGGGCCAGATCGTGCTGGCGCGCGCGCTCGACCGCGCCGGCATCGAGCCGCCGATCGACGTCCTGCCCAGCCTGTCGCGGCTGATGAAGGGCGGCATCGGCGCGGGCTATACCGACCCCGACCACCCGGCGCTGTCGAGCCAGCTCTACGCCGCCTATGCGCGCGCGGTGCAGGCGCGCCTGCTCGCCAGCGTGGTCGGCGAGGACGGCCTGGCCGAAACCGACCGCCGCTATCTGGAATTCGGCACGCGCTTCGAGCGCGAGCTGATCCACCAGGCCGCACCGCGCACGCTGGAGGCCAGCATGACGGTCGGCTGGGCGCTGCTGCGCGGCCTGCCGACCGGCGAGCTGACGCGCCTGTCCGACGCGCAGATCGCCGCCCACCTCGGAGGCGGGCGATGAGCAGCGAATCGCCGACCCGCAGCCGCCTGATCGCGCTCGGCGAGGAACGCCGCGCGATGCGCGAGGGCTACGTCTTCCTCGACGAGAAGTGTCTTTTGCTGGCCGCCGCAATGACGGCCGAACTCAAGCGCCATGACGTGCTGCGCGCGGCCTTCGCGGAAGCGCAGCGCGAGGCGCGGCGCAGCCTCGAAGCCGCACTGCTGCGCCACGGCCTCGATGGCCTCGCGGTGTATCCGGCGCTGCCTGCAGAGTGCGTCGAGCTGCGCCTGCTGCGCTCGTCGCTGCTTGGCGTCGCGCTGGTCCGCGCCGAGGCGGACTTGCGTCCGCTCGCGGCGCCCGCGGCGGTGTTTCCCTCGCCCGAGGCCGAGGCCTGCCGTGCCGCCTTCGTCGCACTCACCGCGGCGGCGGTGCCACTGGCGGCGGCCACGGGCAACCTGCTGCGCCTGCATCGCGAATACCGGCGCACCCTGCGCCGCGCCTGCGCCATCCACGACGTGGTGCTGCCGGAACTCGACCTCGA
>CAZYTN010000025.1:0-2147 GCA_964650115.1 uncultured Sulfuritalea sp. | reverse complement strand
GGCCTGCTCGATGCCGTCGGCTGGGACAGCGCCGCCGTGCTCGGCTATTCCTTCGGCGGCATGGTGGCGCAGGAACTGGCGCTGCGCCATCCCGCCCGCGTCGAGCGCCTGGTGCTGATGTCCACCAGCGCCGGCGGCGCCGGCGGCTCGTCCTACCCCCTGCAAGAACTGGCGGACCTGGATGACGAACAGCACATGCGGCGCTTTCTCGAACTGGCCGACAGCCGCCGCACGCCGCAATGGCGGCTTGCCAACCCGGCGCTGTGGCAAAGCCTGCTTGACGATGGCATGGCCGCGCTGCGCCTGGGCGCGGACGACCCCGCGCAGCGCTCCGGCAGCCTCCGGCAACTGGCGGCGCGGCGGCAGCACGATACATGGGAACGCCTGCCCGGTCTGCGGCTGCCGGTGAGCGTGTACGCCGGGCGTCATGACGCGATTGCCACGGCGGAGGTGCAGCGCCGCCTGGCGGCGCGCATCCCCGGCGCCGTCTTTGAGGACTTCGCAGGCGGACACCTATTTTTTGTCCAGGACCCGAGCGCCGCGCCGGTGATTGTCAGCGCCCTCGGCAGTTTGCCGGCGCCCGGCATGCAGGATTGCGGCGCCCTATCGTGACGCGAAAAAGTCGGCGCTGGGCGCAGCGGGGGTTTCGCAGAGCACTGCTCTGCACCCGCGAAGCCGGCAGGCTGTGCAAAGCCTGCCGTGAAGGACACGGCGACTGAGAGGCACGGCAGCCGACTTTCTGCGCACGACCAGTGCCACGCAAGCCCAACCAAACCCGACCCCTTATCGCTTATCGGCCCTTATCGGCCAGTCCGATTTTGCTGAGCCACTTCGGCGTCACGGATGCATTTGGTGCATTTTTAGGGCACCATGAATGCCTCTTGCAAGAAATTCATGGTCGAACGTCCATGCAAGCTCAAAGGAACTCACATGACCACCGTGCAAATTACCCTGCCCGATCAACTGGCCCAGGAAGCGCAACGCGCCGGACTGCTAAGCCCGGAAATCATCGAACGCATGCTGCGCGAGCAACTCAAGGCGCAACATGTCGATGAACTGTTTCAGGCAATGGACCGCATGGCGGCAATCGATACGCCCGCCGCAATGTCGCCGGAGGAAGTGGCTGAAGAAATTCGCGTCATGCGCGCCGAGCGGCGGGCGAAGAACACCAACTGATGCGTCTGGTACTCGATACCAACGTCGTTGCCTCGGCGTTGCTATGGGGAGGTGTGCCGCGATTGCTGTTGCAGGCTGCGCGCGAAAAGCGCGTCGCGCTTTTTACCAGCACGCCACTGCTGTCGGAATTGACCGACATTCTGGGGCGACGCAAATTCGCGAAGAAGATCGAAGCGTCGATGCTCTCGCTCGATCAACTAGTGGATCGTTACCGGGAACTGACCATCGTCGTGCGCCCCATGCCGGTGTCCGGCGTTGCGCCTGATCCGGATGATGACGTGGTGATTGGCACGGCGCTGGCGGCGAAAGCGGACTGGATCGTGACCGGAGACCAGCCCTTGCTTACAGTCGCTTCGTATCAAGGGATACATATCGTCAGCGTCAGCGAAGCCGCGAAGTCGGCCAGCACCCGCTAGACAAAGGCGCGCACAATCCGAATGCCTTCAATGTCCGTGCTCGCCCCTGAAAGTCGGCGCCCGCGACACGGCAACCGCAACGCCCAAGGAAGGCCCTGATGACCGCCAGCCTGGAAGGCCAGCTCGTCGTCGCGCTCTCGTCGCGCGCGCTGTTCGATTTCGAGGAGGAAAACCGCGTCTTCGAGGACCAGGACGATTCCGCCTACATGCGCCTGCAGCTTGAGCGCATGGACCAGCCGGCGCGGCCCGGCGTCGCCTTCCCGCTGGTGCAGAAGCTGCTGGCCTTCAACACGCCCGAACGCCAGCGCGTGGCCGTGGTGATCCTCTCGCGCAACGATCCGGTCTCGGGCCTGCGCATCTTCCGTTCCGCCACCGCCGCCGGCATGCAACTGGAGCGCGGCGTGTTCACGCGCGGCCGGCCGCCCTACCACTACCTCAAGCCGCTGGGCGCCAACCTGTTCCTGTCCGCCAACGAGGCCGACGTGCGCGCAGCGCTCAACGCCGGCTTCCCCGCCGCGCGCGTGTATGCGGCGACGCTGACCGAAGCCGAAAAGC
>CAZYTN010000024.1:11730-17715 GCA_964650115.1 uncultured Sulfuritalea sp. | reverse complement strand
TCAGCGCGGCGTTGGTCTCGGCGAGCGTGACGTCGGCGCTGGAGACCGTGGCGGCATCGTTGGTGCCGCTCAAGTTGATGGTAAGAGTACTGGTGCTGGTGCCGCCCAGGCCGTCGGCGACGGTATAGCTGGCGACGACGGTGGTGGTGGCGCCGGCAGCGAGCGCCTGGTAAGCGGCGTTGCCCGCATCAAAACTGTAGCTGCCGTCGCTGTCGAGGGTGAGGCCGGCGACGGGGGCGTCGAGAGTGTAGGTCAGCGTGGCGCCGGCATCGGGATCGCTGGCGGCGAGGCTGCCGGTGAGGATGGCATCTTCGTTGCCGCTGGCGGTGGCGAGCGCGGCGACGGGCGCGTCGTTGGTGCCGGTCAAGTTGATGGTAAGAGTACTGGTGCTGGTGCCGCCCAGGCCGTCGGCGACGGTATAGCTGGCGACGACGGTGGTGGTGGCGCCGGCAGCGAGCGCCTGGTAAGCGGCGTTGCCCGCATCAAAACTGTAGCTGCCGTCGCTGTCGAGGGTGAGGCCGGCGACGGGGGCGTCGAGAGTGTAGGTCAGCGTGGCGCCGGCATCGGGATCGCTGGCGGCGAGGCTGCCGGTGAGGATGGCATCTTCGTTGCCGCTGGCGGTGGCGAGCGCGGCGACGGGCGCGTCGTTGACACCCACGACCTCAAACACGATATTTGCCTGGGTGCTGTTGATGCCATCCGAGACGGTGTAGGTAACCGTTACCTCTCGCAGCTCGTTCGCATCGAGATTCTGGAAGGCCTGGTCGGCCGGATTGAGAGTGAATGTCTTCGCCGCTTCATCGAACGTTACTCCCGCCGGCAGCGGGTCCGGCGGGGTGATCGTGAGAATGGCCTCATTGGAACTGACCGCATCCATGGCCGATACGGTTACCGTGGAATTGGTGCCTTCGCTGACAGGGGGAACGGTTACGACATGGACGCTCGGTGCGGCGGTATCAATCGTGAGGGAAACGACCCTCGATGCCGTATTTCCAGCCAGGTCGGTTGCCGTTGCCGTGACGGTGTAGCTGCCATCGGCGATCGGGCTTGAAGATTCGACCGACCAGTCGCCATTGATATTGGTGGTCGTTACAAATACCGTTGCGGTGCCGGTCAAGGTTATCCTTATGAAAGACCCCGCCTCCGCAGTACCGCTTATTACGGGTGTATTGTCGCCTGTTCGCCCGGAGCTTGAAATGGTGAAATTCCCTTCAGGCGCGACGGTGTCCACCGTGAACGGAATGACAATGGTTTCGCTGACATTGCCGGCGGCGTCGACCACCTGAACGGTAATGCTGTGCGCTCCGTCTTCGAGATCATGGCTACCGTCCTCCGGTATCTGGATCGACCAGCTGCCGTCCGGATTGGCTCTGGTTGTGAAGTACTGCGGCGTGGACCGGACGACGATATTGACTGCGGACCCGGGTTCCGCATTACCGCTGATGGTCGGGGTGCTGTCGTTGATGTAGCTGTTGATGGTGACGGTGGCATGATCGGGGGGGGTGGTATCGGCAAGTACCGTTGTTGCCGGTGTCGGGAGTTGCGTATCCGTTGGCGTCGTCAATGGAGTTGTTGTGTCGCCGGTTTCGAAGCCAACCTCGATGCCGGTCTGGATTGCGTTTCCTGAAACAATAGTTTTGTCGGTACCAAGCGATTGGCTGAATGAAGCGACGGTGGGATCTACACCGGTCTGCACTCCGGACGTGTTGCCAATTGCCTCGACCTGTACGAAACCGTAGCCATGCTGATCGGTGGGAGTGCGATTAGCCGGGCCTGCGGCGGTCGGGGCAAGGATATCGGTCAGTTCGGCGCCTTCTGCAAGCAGCTTCGCGATACGGGCGGATTCCGTGGCGGCATCAGACTCCACGTCGGCAGGCTTCGGATTACCGGTGACGCTTAGAATTTCGTTCAAGGCCAGTGCCTTTTGCGGCATCAGCTCATGGATGTCCTTGTCGATCAGGAAGCTGGTAGTGCGCCCCAAGTCGGCCAGTTGGCCGTTGGAAAACTCGATCTGCACCGAACCGAGTTCGCTGGTCTGGATGATGTCGTTCGGGAAAACCTTGTCGCCCGGTTTCAGGGTGCAGGCAACGCCGCTGGCGTTGATGACGATGGCCTCGCCGGTGACGGACTTGACGGTGCCGATCGACTGGACCCTGGTCTTGCCGGCGTCGCCAAGGCTGATGTTGCTGCTGGAAATTTGAGTGGCCATGCTTGCTTCCCTTCGCTTGTTATCCGGAAGGCTGCCTGCCAACGGCGGCTAGCCAATTCCCGAGCACACCAATATGACCGCGTACGGACGAGTATAGGTAGGGTTTCCGGCCCTGCCTATTGTCCTGAGGGGCATATACCCATAGGCATTGGGCCGGGGTAGGTGGCAGGCTGCTAGCGTTCCCGCAGCGCCTCGGTTTTGGCCTTGCTGATGGGTTTGATGAGGTAGCTGAGGATGCTCTTTTCACCGGTCCGTATATGGACGGATGCGAGCATGCCGGGAATGATGGGCAGCGGCTTTTCGGGGGTGCCGAGGCTATTTTTCGGAGTCCGGATCCGGACCAGGTAGTAGCTGTCGCCCTTTTCGGTCGTGACGGCGTCGGCGCTGATGGTCTCGACCTGGCCGTCGAGACCGCCGTAGATCGAGTAGTCATAGGCGGTGATCTTGACCAGGGCCGACTGCCCTGGCCGCAAGAAGCCGACATCGGCAGGCTTCACCTTGGCTTCGATCAGCAGGCGATCCTCTATCGGCACGATTTCCATGACTTCCATGCCGGGCTGGAGGACGCCGCCTATCGTATTGATCTTTATCGACTTGACGATCCCATTGAGCGGGGCGCGGACGGTGGTACGCGCAAGCCGGTCTTCGAGCGCAAAGCTGCTGGCCGAGGTCCCGGCCAGCTCTGCTTTCGCCAGGCCGAGTTCGTTGGCGGCATCGGCGCGAAACTTCGCCGTCGCGCCCTCGAGCTTGGTCCTGGCTTCGCCCCGCTGCGCGTCCAGGCGGGGAATGGCGAGGCGGGTGGCATCCATTTCGCCGCGGATGTCACTATGCTGGCGCTGGATACGGAGGGCTTCCACCTCGGCGATCAGGCCCTCTTTTTGCATGCGCTGCGACATCTGCAATTCCTGGCCGATGAGCTCGTAGCTTTCGGTCAGCTGCTTGAGCCGCGCCGTTTTTTCGGTGATTTCCTGACCGCGCTGGTCCAGCTGCTGGCGCAGGATGCCGAGGCCGGCGTCGAGCTCGCGCTGCCTGCTCTGGTAGAGGGCCTGTTCGTCCTTGGCAATGAGGGGCGCCTCCTGCATGAGGGCTGCCGGTATCTGCAGCGGGCTGCCGGTGGCTTCCGCCTGCAGGCGGGCCACCTTGGCGATCAGGGCGTGGTTCTTCGCTCTGGATTCGCCTACCGAGGAGGCAAACCGGGTTTCGTCGAGGCGCATGATCACTTGATCCTTGCGCACCAGATCACCAACATGCACGGGAATTTCGGAAATGATGCCGCCCTCGAGGTTCTGCACTACCTGGACATAGCTGGCGGGAACCACGCGACCATCGCCAACGGTAAGTTCGTCAATGCGAGAGCAGGCGGCCCAGACCAAGGCGACGAGGAACAGGACCAGCGTGGTACGGACGATCATCCACGCCGGCGCAGGCGGGCGTTGAAGAAATGCATCGATGCGGTTGGCGACGAGGGAGATATCCTCGCGGCTCAGCGGAGTGGTAATCGCGCTTTCAGGTGGAAGCAGATAATTGCGGACACGGGCCAGCAGACGAGTGCCGACACTGGAAGCAGGAGGGACCGTCCCGCCAGCGCCGACTTTTGCCGCCGTATCCGGTGCCGAGACTTCGCGTTCAGTTTCCGGTGGCATGAATCCGTCCTGCCGAGAGTGTTTCCAGTACCTTTTCCTTTGGTCCGTCGGCAACCACTCGCCCGTTGTCCAGCACCACCAGTCGGCCCACCAGCGAGAGCAGCGAGGTACGGTGAGTGACGAGAATTACCGTCTGGTCGCGTAGATGCCGGGCCAGTTGCTGCTTGAAGTAGTCTTCGGAGCGGCTGTCCAGGGCATTGGTTGGCTCGTCGAAGATCAGGATCGGCGGATCAAGGAGCAGGGCGCGGGCAACCGAGATCGCCTGTCGCTGCCCGCCGGAAAGCCCTGCGCCGCGTTCGCCGACCGGCATGTCGAAGCCCTTGGGATGGCGCCGGACGAACTCGCTGACGCCGGCCATGTCGGCGGCGCGCAGCACCGCGGAGTCGTCGACATAGGGTGCGCCGAGGACGATGTTGTCGCGCACGCTGCCGTGGAAGAGCGTCACGTCCTGCGGCACGTGGCCGATGTTCTTGCGCAGCTCGGACGGATCGATCTGCTTTAGGTCGATGCCATCCAGCCAGATCGACCCGGTCTGCGGCTGGTAAAGGCCGAGCATCAGTTTCTCTATGGTGGTCTTGCCGGAGCCGATGCGGCCGATGATACCGATGCGTTCGCCGCGGCGGAAGCGAAGCGATACCTGGTTAAGCGCCGGCTCTTCCTGCCCGGGATAGGCAAACGTCACGTTGCGGAATTCGATGTCGCCGTGTAGTGCCGGCCGGTGGACGAAGCTGGCGCCGGCCGGGCGCTCGACCTCCAGGCGCATCAGGGCGTCGATGCCGCGCAGCGCCTGCAGGGACTGGTAATAGCGGGTAACGAGGCCTGCAATCTGGGCAAACGGTGCAAGCGTGCGCGTTGTCAGGATGGTGCAGGCAATCAGGCCGCCGACGGTGAGGTTGCGCTCGCCGATGAGATAGACACCCCAGACCACCACGATCAGGTAGGCGGCCTGCTGAAAGAACTGAGTCAGGTTGACGATGATGCTGGCGAGAATCTTCGATTGCGTGCCAAGGCGACCCGCTTCGACGATGGTTTCCTCCCAGCGCCTCTGCACCGGGCTCTCGGCACCAATGGTCTTGATCGCCTCGATGCCGGTCAGGGTTTCGATCAGCATCGCCTGCTTCTGCGACGCCACGCTCAGGCTGTCGCGCATGTTCAGCTCGAGCGGTTTTTGCAAAAGCAGGTTGGAACCGATCATCAGGGGAATCGCCAAGACCGGAACGGCGACCAGCGGACCGCCGAGCCAGAACATGATGAGCAGGAAGATGATGGCGAATGGCAGGTCGATGATGGTCGTTACCGTTGCCGAGGTCAGGAAATCGCGGAACCCTTCATACTCCTGCAGCGTGTTGGCGGTACCGCCAACCGTGCCGGTGCGGCTGATCGACCGCAGGCCGAGCACTCTTTCGAAGATCCGGGCGGACAGGGCGGTGTCGATCTGCTTGCCGGCGACTTCGAGGAAGTAGCTGCGCATGGTCTTCATGGCCAGGTCGAACAATGCGATAAGCATGACGCCGCTAGCCAGCACCCACAGCGTTTCGATCGCCTGGTTAGGCACCACCCGGTCGTAGATGTTCATGGCGAACAACGGGATGACCAGAGCAAACAGATTCAGCAGCAGCGAGGCCAGCAGCACTTCGGCGTATAGCGGCCAGGCGTGTCGGACGACATCCCAGAACCAGTGACGCGCGGGCAGTGCCCTGGCGTCCTGGCCGCCCGTGTCGAAGCGGTAGGCCGGTCGGCAGAATATCACCTGGCCGGTATAGGCCGCGGCGAGCTGCTCGGCGGTCAGGGTCGACTCGCCCGCGCCGGATTCGGGCTGAATCACCTTCCAGTTGCCGGCCTCGTCGCGATCAGTGGCGACGCATGCACTGCCATTTTGCAGCAGCATCACGGCGGGCAGCGTGATCGTGGAAATCTGGTCAAGATCGCGTCGAAGGAGCTGACTCGAGAAACCGGCACGTTGCGCCGCGCGGCTGAACAATTCGGGAGTAAGTTTTGAATCGGGAAGCGGCAAGCCGGCTGTCAGTGTGCTGGCGGAGATCGGGCGGTGGAAATACCGGGTAATTACTACCAGACAGGTCGTGAGGGGGTCATCGGGACGCGGGATGTCGCGCGGCAGAGGCGAGGCAGCGT
>CAZYTN010000024.1:0-11630 GCA_964650115.1 uncultured Sulfuritalea sp. | reverse complement strand
GGTCATGGCAAGGATGTCAATGTGCTCGTCACGTTGAGTGTAAGGTATGGGGGCGGGCAACGATCAAATTGCGGTCATCTATGCCGTCAGCGTGGAAACATATTGAAGTTGCAGGCATTCTGGCACAATAAGCACCAACATGCAGGGAGGAATCGCTTGTTCCTGATCGTAAGCCGGAGGGACATGTTTGTCACAGCCTGGCAGTCGGCCTGGCAGCGCTCCGGTGCGACGGGTACCATCCGGGTGGTGACGGATGCGGAACCAGCGAAGAGTACGATATGTCTCGGCGAAACGCGACTGGTAGCGATCGATCTGGCGATCCTTCCTTCAGACCGTGCGGGGTGCATGCGTCAATGGAAAGCTGTTTATCATGCATCGCCGCTGATCCTTGGAGGAGATGAATTCAGCCCGGAGCGCGAACTTGCCGCGCTCGGCATCGGTGTGTCGGCCT
Organism: uncultured Sulfuritalea sp.; assembly: GCA_964650115.1. Taxonomy (GTDB): domain Bacteria; phylum Pseudomonadota; class Gammaproteobacteria; order Burkholderiales; family Rhodocyclaceae; genus Sulfuritalea. The sequence goes on along the minus strand of CAZYTN010000024.1, from coordinate 11,179 downwards.
GTTGCGACCAGCGTCTGGCGGAAGAAGTCCTCTCCCGCGTAATCAACGTCGTTCTCGGTGGCGGGGTCTGGATTTCCGGCGCCGCTTTGCCGCAGCTAATGGACCGGCTGGCGCAGGTCGGCGCGGAAGGAAGTGTGGCGCGTGCCGAGCCGGTGAGGGTTGCAGGCGTTTCACCGTCACCGCTGAGCCTGCTGACCGAACGGCAGCGCGCGGTCGCGGTACTGCTTGCGCAGGGCGAAAGCAACAAGATCATAGGCCGCAAGCTGAACATTGCCAATCGCACTGTAAAGGCACACCTGAGCGCCATTTTTGAAAAACTGATGGTGAGTGACCGAGTGCAGCTTGCCGTGCTGCTCAACCGTCAGGAGCCGGAAATCGCTCGCTCGACCGGCGACTCCGAGGAGGTCAGCGAATCACGCGTTCGCTGAGAATCAGCCAGCGCCCATCGCGCCGAACCATATCCAGCTCCTTGGTGTCGGTGGAACTGATGCTATCCGACACATAGGTCTGGCGGAACCGAACCTTCGCGGTCTCTCCCTCCATCGTCGTCTGCAGATCGGCGTAGGAAACCTTGATGGAATCCGGTTTTTCGATGCGCGACCGGCGTTCCAGGTTCCAGTCTTCGCGCGACTTTCCTTGCGGCGGCTGGAAGTCGGTGGCGTAGGCCGAAAAATAGCGAGAGACATCCTTCCTCGACCAGGCATCGATCCAGGCATCGATCGCGGCAGAAATTCCGGTTGCGGCCGTGTCAGCCTTCCTGTCCGGTGCCGGGGGAAGCGCCGGTTTCAATTCGTCGCCCGACTTGTCCGTCGGCAGAGGTTTCATCACCGCGGCGGAGGTGGCGGTGACGGAAGGCGCTGCCGTGGTCGGTTCAGGTACGTTTTCCGCAGGCTTGCGGGTGGCTGCGCGGGGGTAAGCACTATGCCGGGCGGATCGTTCGGATGTGGATTCTTCGCCAGCGATCGATTCCTTGCGCGGATCGATATCAAAAACGACAAGCAGATAACCGGTATCGGCGAGCAGGCGATAGCGCGCGAACAGTTCGACGAATTGTCCATTCAGGTAATTGGCCCTGGCGGTGAAGTGCTCGTTCTCGCTATCGAGCATATCCAGCAGGGAGCGCTGCCCCAGGATGAACTGTTTGGCATAGGCATCGCGCGTCAGGCGGCTCGATTCGCTGTGCTGGCGCAGGTTGGGAATACGGTCGCGAGCGGAGCGATAGGCATTCCAGGAAAGTTGCACGTTCTGCTCCAGTTGACGTTCTGCGCGATTGAGCACCTCGCGCGACTCGCTTTCCTGATGGCGGGCCTCGTTGATTCGGGCAATGTCGCCGCCACCGGCGAACAGGTTGTAACGCAGGCGAATCATTGCGTAGTTCGTATCGTCCCGCTGGCTATCTGCCGAAGTTCGGTACTGGCTGCGCGTGCTGCCCAATTCCAGTTCGACGCGGGGGGCCAACGCGGCGCGGGTGACCGAGAGTTGGGCTCCGGCGGCATCGACGTCGGCGCGAGCCGAATGCAGGAGGCGATTGGCGTCGAGTGCTATCTGAACCGCCTCCTCGACATTGGCGGGAAGCCATTTGAGGTCGGGAGGCGTGGGGCGTTCGAGCCGCCCCGGGAGTTCGCCGACGACGAGCTTGTAGTTGATCAGCGCAACTTCCTGGTTCGCTTCTGCCGTTGTCAGGTTGGCCTTGGCCAAGGCCACCCGCGCGCGAATCTGGTCGAGATCCGCAGGGCGCGAAAACCCGCCGGCCACCCGCTGCTGGATCTGGTCCAGCGTGCGTTCGTGGTAAAGCAGGTTTTCCTGCGTAAGTCCCAGAATTTCCCGTTGTCTGAGAATTTCGAGATAGCTTTCAATTGCACGCAGGGCAATCTGCTCCGAGGTGGCTGCTACGCGATCGGCAGCGGATCGGACCTTGAAATCGCTACGCCGGACTTCCGACGCGGTTCCCAGTCCGTCGAAAAGCATCTGGCTCAAATTGAGCGATACGTCGCGGCGATCCCCCTGGGTCCGGCCACCATTGGTGGCATCGATATCGGAGTTGAACCTTTCTTCCCTGCCTGTGCCGGATCGCAGTTCGAGGACCGGAAACCATCCGGCCCTTGCCCGTGCCTTGGCCTGGTCGGCGGCGAGACGGCGCTCGACTTCAATCTGAACGTCGGGGTTGGTTGCGACCGTCTTGCGGATCACCTCGGGGAGCGTCTGGCCGAAGGTCACAGCGGAAGGTCCGAGGAAAAATCCGGCTATGAGCAGCAGCCGATATGCGCTGGTGCCGACCCGTGGACGCGCAGGTCTGAAGCCCCGCATCCGCTCCGCCGGTCGCGCAGGTTTATCTGCGATCGGAACAGGATGGGTCATTCGGGTTCGGCTTTCGCGTGCCGAAATTGGGCTCGATGTCGAGGCGCCGCATGGCGGCAATGGCATCGGCGGAAAACTCGGAAAGAGTAGCGGCACGGGCCTTGGTCTGGGCATCCGGCACGATGCCGAGTGGCTGTTTCGCACCGTCGAAGATGGTCTCGCCGGAGGCATTGGCGACGCCAATAGCTCCTTCTCCGACAGAAATGAAGAGGCGGTCGTCGATGAACAACTGGAAGTCGGTGCCGCGAATACCGATGGTTGCCACCGGTGTCGTGGTCTTGACTGAATCCGGGGCTGCCTTGCCGATCAGGCCTGTGACCATGCGCATCCCGCCACGGAACAGGGAAGTGAGGATTCCACCTTCTTCCGGCTTGTGCGGATTGAACCGGTACTCATCGATCATGAGGGTGGAATTGCTGGTCAGCGCCAGCATCTGACCGTCGTCGAAGCGGATTGTCACCCCGCTGTTAGGGCCGGTCTTGAGCGCGGTGCCCTTATCTACGCGCTGGCCCTCGGCCAGCCGGGCGCTGCTTCCTCCCTTGGGAGTGACCTGAACGTCTCCGGAGACCGATAGCGTTGTCGCGTTCGCCCATGCGCCGAGGGACACAAGAGACAGAATGATTGACACCAGTAAGGAAAAGGCTTGTCGAGTCATGGTAATCGAGCCTCCGGAACAGGGTTAAGGCGAAATGCAGCTTATCGCATTGAGGCGTTGAGGTGAATCGCAAACAGGATATTTTTGCCGTTGTTTATATTCATTGTTCTCTCAAAGTGACATTAGCGGACCAAGTATTTGCATGAACTTCCGCCAAAGACCGCTGTAGAGGCAAGCCAGTGCTTGAAGTCTAATCTTAGTTTACGCAGCGAAAAATCCCGCATTAAGCTTGCAGCCGATAATTTCTTGTCGCCCCCCTTGAAGAATCGCCCTTTCGGCCCTATTATTAGCACTCGTTGGCGATGAGTGCTAATTATTTTGGCCTGCGCCCGACTCAGACCTGCGGCCCGGCCGCATCGGCTTTTTCTGTAACAACCCAGTTTAGAGGAGATCAACCCCATGAAAATTCGTCCTTTGCATGATCGCGTTATCGTCAAGCGTCTCGAAGAAGAGAAGAAAACCGCTTCCGGCATCGTCATTCCCGACAATGCCGCCGAGAAGCCCGATCAAGGTCAAGTTCTGTCTGTCGGCTCCGGCAAGATCCAGGACGACGGCAAGGTTCGCCCGATGGCGCTCAAGGTGGGCGACCGCGTTTTGTTCGGCAAGTACTCCGGCCAGACCGTCAAGGTCGATGGCGACGAGCTGCTGGTCATGCGTGAAGAAGACATCATGGGCGTAGTTGAGCTCTAATCGATACAGAATTACAGGAGATACATACAAATGGCAGCTAAAGAAGTTCAATTCGGCGACTCCGCTCGTCAGCGCATGGTCCGTGGCGTCAACATCCTCGCCGACGCCGTCAAGGTCACCCTCGGCCCGAAGGGCCGTAATGTGATTCTGGAGCGTTCCTTCGGCGCCCCGACCATCACCAAGGACGGCGTTTCCGTCGCCAAGGAAATCGAACTGAAGGACAAGTTCGAGAACATGGGCGCGCAGATGGTCAAGGAAGTCGCTTCCAAGACCTCCGACGTGGCCGGTGACGGCACCACCACCGCCACCGTGCTGGCCCAGTCGATTGTCCGCGAGGGCATGAAGTACGTGGCCGCCGGCATGAACCCGATGGATCTGAAGCGCGGCATCGACAAGGCCGTACTCGCCGTGGTCGAAGAGCTGAAGAAGAATTCCAAGCCCTGCACCACGACTCATGAAATCGCCCAGGTCGGCTCGATTTCGGCCAACGCCGACGCCGAGATCGGCAAGATCATCGCCGATGCGATGGACAAGGTCGGCAAGGAAGGCGTGATCACCGTCGAAGACGGCAAGTCGCTGGAAAGCGAACTCGAAGTCGTCGAAGGCATGCAGTTCGACCGCGGCTACCTGTCGCCCTACTTCATCAACAATCCGGACAAGCAGATCGCCATCCTGGACAACCCCTTCGTCCTGCTGCATGACAAAAAGATCTCCAACATCCGCGACCTGCTGCCGGTACTCGAGCAAGTCGCCAAGGCCGGCCGTCCGCTCCTGATCGTCGCCGAAGACGTCGATGGCGAAGCGCTGGCCACCCTGGTGGTGAACAACATCCGCGGCATCCTCAAGACCGTCGCCGTCAAGGCCCCGGGCTTCGGCGACCGCCGCAAGGCCATGCTGGAAGACATCGCCATCCTGACCGGCGGCACGGTGATTGCCGAGGAAGTCGGCCTGACGCTGGAAAAAGCCACCCTGAAGGATCTGGGCCAGGCCAAGCGCGTCGAAGTCGCCAAGGAAAACACCACGCTGATCGACGGCGCCGGTGCCGAAGACGCGATCAAGGGCCGCGTCACGCAGATCCGCGCCCAGATCGAGGAAGCCACCAGCGACTACGACAAGGAAAAGCTCCAGGAGCGCGTGGCCAAGCTGGCCGGCGGCGTGGCGCTGATCAAGGTCGGTGCCGCCACCGAAATGGAAATGAAGGAAAAGAAGGCCCGCGTCGAAGACGCGCTGCACGCCACGCGTGCCGCCGTTGAAGAAGGCATCGTCGCCGGCGGCGGCGTGGCTCTGCTGCGCGCCCGCGCTGCGATCACGCTCAAGGGCGACAACCACGAACAGGAAGCCGGCATCAAGATCGTGCTGCGCGCCCTCGAGCAGCCGCTGCGCGAAATCGCCGCGAATGCCGGCGACGAGCCGAGCGTGGTGGTCAACAAGGTGCTCGAAGGCAAGGGCAACTTCGGCTACAACGCCGCGACCGGGGAATACGGCGACATGGTGGCGATGGGCGTGCTGGATCCGACCAAAGTCACCCGCTTTGCGCTGCAGAACGCCGCTTCGGTGGCTGGCCTGATGCTGACCACCGACTGCATGGTGGCCGAGCTGGTCGAAGACAAGCCTGCCGGCGGTAGTGGCATGGGCGGCATGGGCGGCATGGGTGGCATGGGCGGCATGGGTGGCATGGATATGTAATCGGTTTCGTCGGCGGCATTGCCGCCGACTCTGCCGATGACATATCCAAAGGAAGGAACAGGAGGAAACCCAGGTTTCCTCTTGGGCTGCGCCCAAGAGCGCAGGCTTGGAACAGGAGGAAACCCAGGTTTCCTCCCGTTACCCACCTTCCTATTGGGTTCCGCAGTATTTGAAACCCCCGACTCTGGAAACAGGGTTGGGGGTTTTGCATTAGGGCGCAGCAAAAAGTCGGTGCTGGCGGACCGGACACGCTATCATTTCGTCAAACTCGAATTACGGGGGGCGTTTCATGGCTAACGAAGGCATTTATCGCAAGACCGAAAAGGGGCGCACCGAGATTGCGACACGCGTCAACAGGCTAGGCTTGCGCGAGCGGACCATGCTGATCATGGTCGACGACAAGACCACCCGCAGCGGCCTGTTGGCAAAAAACGCCCATCCGACCAGCGAAGGCATTCTCAACAACCTGCTGGCGGACGGCTATATCGAGATCGCCTCCGGAGCCGAGGCCGCCGGCGTGGCGCCCGCCCTCGCCGCCCCCGCTGCAGCCCCATCGGCAGCGCCGACAGCCCCACCCGCAGTGCAGGCCGAAGTCGAAGTGTCGCTGCAATCCGCTTCACGCTATGCCTGTCGTACCCTGGTTACCTTGCTCGGCCCGGGGGCTGACGACCTGACGACATTGGTCGAAAAGTGCAAGGGGGTCGAAGAACTCACCGCCCGGCTCGAGAAGTGCCGCGATGTGATTCAGGCCATGGCCGGGAAAAAAAAGGCCGAAGAATTCTGGGCCGGTGCCAGCGCCCGCTTGCCGAAAGCCTGATCTATGGCAAGCTGCCCCGGATTCCGAACACTGCACCAACCTCCCGGTAAACATCCTTCGTCATGAGGATACTGCTGGCAGAAGACGACCGCATCATTTCCCAGGGCCTGATCGCCGCCCTGCGCAAGTCCGGCTATGCTGTCGACCACGTCAATAACGGCGCCGATGCCGACACGGCCCTGCTCTCCCAGCCCTACGACCTGCTGATTCTCGATCTGGGTTTGCCGCGTCTGTCGGGCATCGACGTGCTCAAGCGCCTGCGTGCGCGCAAGGTGACCACGCCGGTACTGGTGCTGACCGCCCAGGACGGCGTCGAGGACCGCGTTCGCGGTCTCGATGCCGGCGCCGACGATTACCTGACCAAGCCTTTTGCGCTGCCGGAACTGTTCGCCAGGGTGCGGGCGCTGACCCGGCGCGGCACCGGCAACCCGACGCGCATCGAGGTCGGTTGCCTGTCCTACGACCAGTCCGAACGCATTGCCCGGTTGAAAGGCGAAATTGTCGAACTTTCGGCGCGCGAACTGGGCCTGCTCGAAATCCTGCTGTTGCGCGCCGGACGGCTGGTCGGCAAGGACCAACTGGTCGACCAGCTGTGCAGTTGGGGCGAAGAAGTCAGCAACAATGCCATCGAGGTGTATATCCATCGCCTGCGCAAGAAGCTTGAACCTGGCGGCGCGCGCATCACCACGGTGCGCGGCCTCGGCTATTGCCTGGAGAAACCGGCAGATTCGGCAGATGGCAAAGCCTGACGCCGACCCGCAAGGCGAAAGCCCGGGCGCGCAAGGCACAGGAAAGCTCGCGGCTTTCGCGGCGAGAAGCCGAGCCAATAATCCCTTCGTCAATTTCGAGTATCCGAATTCGCTGTTCGGCGAGATCCTCGACTGGATGCTCGCCCCTCTGCTGCTGCTGTGGCCGATCTCGATAGCGGCCACCAATCACGTTGCCGGGTATATCGCCAATCAGCCCTACGACCAGCATCTGGCCGACAATGTAATCGCCATTGTGCGGCTGGTGAAAATCGAGGGCGGCCGGGTCACGGTGAACCTGCCGGCGTCGGCCCGCAGCTTGCTGCGCGCCGACGATACCGACGCGCTCTACTATCAGGTGGTGGGCCCCAACACGCGGGTCATCCAGGGCGACAAGGAGATTCCGGTGCCGCCGTTGCCGGCCACGATAGAAGCGGGCAAGGTATTGCTCCGCGATGGCCGCATCGATGCCGATAGCGTGCGCATCGCCTACGCTTTCCTGCCGGTAAAAAGCGGCATGCCGCCGGTCGTGGTGCAGGTTGCGGAAACCCTGAAGAAGCGCGAGGCGCTGTCCGCCAGCATCATTTCGGGTGTGCTGTTGCCCCAGTTCGCCATCATTCCGCTGGCGGTGATCCTGGTCTATCTGGGCCTGATGCGCGGCATCGCGCCGCTGCGCCTGCTGCAGGAGCGCATCCACCGCCGTCGTCCGTCCGATTTGTCGCCTATCCCGGCAACGCGCGTTCCGGACGAGGTGCGCCCGCTGGTCATCGCCTTCAACCAGATGATGGGCCGCCTGGAAGATAACCTGCAGGCACAGCAGCGCTTCATCGCCCAGGCCGCGCACCAGATGCGCACGCCGCTGACCGGCCTCAAGACCCAGACCGAGATCGCGCTTTCCGAAATCGACCCGGCGCAGATGCGCAACGCCTTGCAGCTGATCGCCGAAAGCACCGACCGCGCGGCGCACATGATCAACCAGTTGCTGATATTGGCGCGTGCCGAGGCCAGCCATGAAAAACTGCACCAGGTCGTGCCGCTGGATCTTGACGCACTGGCCCGCGAGGTAACCGAGGATTGGGTAGTGCGGGCGCTGGCGAAACGCATTGACCTCGGCTACGAGGATTGCGGCTGCCGGCTGATGATCAACGGCGTGCCTTTGCTGTTGCGCGAACTGCTGACCAACCTGGTGGACAACGCGATCAAGTACACGCCGACGGGCGGGCATGTCACGGTGCGTACCCGCGCCGATCGCCTGGCCATCGTCGAGGTCGAGGATAACGGCATCGGCATTCCCGCGGAAGAGCGCGGGAGCATTTTCGAGCGCTTCTACCGTGTGCTCGGCACCGACGCCGAAGGCAGCGGCCTCGGTTTGCCCATCGCCGCCGAGATCGCCGAACTGCATCAGGCAAAAATCGACCTGCAGGAAGGCGGCGGCGGACGCGGCAGCCTTTTCCGGGTCAGTTTTCCGCGTCAACGTGAGGCGGAAAAAAATGGTGCACCGCCCACCAAACCAAGTGCCAGCGGCTTTCCGATCGGTCTGTAAGCTTCACGTCAGGATAGCTGACAGACAATGCCGTCCATCTTGGGGCAATTGGCGCTGTGCCAGGCCGTTGGTACTGCTCCGGGAACACGACAGGCGCGCGACACAGGGAAAATCCGGGGCGCGTCTCAGGAACGGCGGACTGTTCCGGTCCGTCGCATAGCCATAAAAGGAGGAGTGCCAGATGCAACTCACTGAGAAGCACAAGCAGTACTGGAACATTAACCTGAAGATAAGCACCGTTCTGCTTGTCCTCTGGTTCGTGGTCACGTTCGTCATGGGCTGGTACGCCCGCGAACTCAACGAAATCAATTTCATCGGCCCCCTGGGCTTCTACATGTCGGCGCAAGGTTCCCTGATCATCTACGTCGCGATCATCGCCTATTACGCTTTTTACATGAACAACCTGGACAAGGAATACGGCGTCCACGAAGGGGAGCTCGACTAATGACTACCGTTACCCAATCGCAGTTCGCCGCCAACCTGAAGCGCTACTACAGCTTCTATACCGGTGGCTTCGTAGCCTTCGTCATTCTGGTCGGCATCCTCGAACAGATGGGCGTGCCGAACAAGATCCTCGGCTACATCTTCCTGTTCGCCACCATCGCGCTGTATGCCGGCATCGGCTTCATGTCGAAGACGGCGGACGTCGGCGAGTACTACGTCGCCGGCCGGCGCGTGCCTGCACTGTTCAACGGCATGGCGACCGGCGCCGACTGGATGTCTGCCGCCAGCTTCATCGGCATGGCCGGCACCCTGTACCTGACCGGCTATGACGGTCTCGCCTTCGTCCTGGGCTGGACCGGCGGCTACTGTCTGGTGGCCATCCTGCTGGCGCCCTACCTGCGCAAGTTCGGCCAATTCACGATCCCGGACTTCCTCGGTGCGCGCTTCGGCGGCCATCTGCCACGCATGATCGGCGTGATTGCGGCCATCACCTGCTCCTTCACCTACGTGATTGCGCAGATCTACGGCGTCGGCATCATCACCTCGCGCTTCACCGGCCTCGAGTTCCAGGTCGGCGTCTTCGTCGGTCTGGCCGGCATCCTGGTCTGTTCCTTCCTCGGCGGCATGAAGGCGGTAACCTGGACCCAGGTGGCGCAGTACATCATCCTGATCGTGGCCTACATGATCCCGGTGGTGTGGCTGTCGGTGAAGCATACCGGCGTGCCGATTCCGCAGATAACCGCCTACACCTCCGCCCTGCCGAAGATCACGGCGCTGGAAAAGGAGTTCAACGACAAGGCCTCGCCCAAGGGCGCCAAGGAAGAGTCGGTGCGCGCCATATTCCGCGAGCGTTCTGCTGCCGCGACTGCCAAGCTGGCGGGCCTGGAGAAGGACGGCCCGGCTTTCCTCGCTGCTGAAAAGCAGAAGGCGGTGGACAAGGTCGCTGCGCTGAAGGCTGAAGCCACTCCCGACGCCAAGGCGATCGAAGCCGCGGAAAAATCCCTCAAGGACTTCCCGGCCGATGCTGCTGCTGCCAAGAAGGCCTGGACCGCCGAGAAGGGACTCGCTGCCCGCGCCGCGCCGGTCAAGGCGCATGCCGAAGCCTTCGCGGTCGGTGGCAAGACGCCGGAAGAGATCGAGAAGAACCGCGGCATCGCGAAGAAGAACTTCCTCGCCCTGATCGCGTGCCTGATGATCGGCACCGCCGCCCTGCCGCACATCCTGATGCGCTACTACACCACGCCATCGGTGCATGAGGCGCGCGTCTCGGTGTTCTGGGGCCTGTTCTTCATCTTCCTGCTCTACTTCACGGCACCGGCCCTCGCAATCCTGGCCAAGTACGAGGTCTACAGCAGCCTGGTGGGGTCGAGCTTCTCGGCGCTGCCGGCCTGGGTCAGCAACTGGGCCACGGTGGACAAAACGCTGATGAACATTGCCGACATCAACAAGGACGGCATCGTGCAACTGGCGGAAGTCGTTCTCGGCGGCGACCTGATCGTGCTGGCAACTCCGGAAATCGCGGGTCTGCCTTACGTGATCTCGGGCCTCGTGGCGGCCGGCGGTCTGGCGGCGGCGCTATCCACCGCTGACGGCCTGCTGCTGACCATCGCCAACGCGATGTCGCACGACCTGTACTACAAGATGATCGACCCGAACGCCTCGACGGTGCGCCGTCTGGCGGTATCCAAGGGCCTGCTGCTCGTGGTGGCGCTGCTTGCTGCCTACGTCACCAGCCTGAAGCCGGGCGACATCCTGTTCCTGGTCGGCGCGGCCTTCTCGCTGGCGGCTTCGGGCTTCTTCCCGGCGCTGGTCTGCGGGGTGTTCTGGAAGCGCGCCAACTGGCTCGGCGCGGTGCTGGGCATGGCTCTGGGTCTGGGTATCTGCGCCTACTACATGTACATCACCTATCCGTTCTTCGGCGTCAATGCGCCGAAGTGGTGGGACATCAACCCGATCTCTGCCGGCACCTTCGGCATTCCTGCCGGTTTCCTTGGTATCATCATCGGTAGCCTGATTTCCCCGGCACCGAACAAGGAAATCCAGGATCTGGTTGACCATGTCCGCTATCCGAACCTGGAAGGCGACATCGACACCAAGGGCGTCTGATTAGTTTTATGGAGGAGGAGGAGGGCTAGGGAGCATACCCAACCCTCATTGAACCGGCCCCCGGGAAACCGCGGGCCGGTTTTTTTATGGTGCGCCCGGCAGGGCGCACTCACTTGGAGGTGGAAGTCCTCTAC